>CAYMPQ010000025.1:0-21084 GCA_964392345.1 uncultured Actinomycetota bacterium | reverse complement strand
CCCCATTTGGAGATCCATTTACTCATGTTGCCTGGTCCTCCGTTGTATGCTCCGCACGCATAAAATTTATTTTGATTAAAATTATCTAACTGCTGCCTTAGATAAAAAGTTCCCATTTTTATGTTGGTTTCAGAATCTAAAAGCATGCTGTTGTCAAAATTTGATATCCCTATTTGCTTTGCAATGCTCTGTCCTGTGGAAGGTATAATCTGCATAAGTCCCAATGCTCCGGCAAATGACCCGGCATCTGGCTGAAACCTGCTTTCTTCTCTTATGACAGCAAGAGTGAATAAAGGGTCAAGGTTATGCTGGCGGCTGTAATAATCAACATAGTTTCTATAACCATATGGATAGTTAAGGTAGTAAAAATAATCTCTGTATGGGCCTGTTAAAGTTGATTTAAGCTTTGTGTAGTACCGGCTGATTAACTTCTGAGAATTTATATAATCCTCAGCTTGCAGGAAAAGTGTGGAAACTCCAAGAATTTTTATAGGATCTTCCGAAAGCTCTTTGCTGCCTGCTTCTATTTCAAGGGATGCGCTTATGCGGTACTCCAATTTTAATAGTTCTTTTGCTTTTTCAATATGTGTAATGTCCTGGTAGCTTTCTATTTTGCCGGGTTCTAAATTCTTGTAAACATCTGGTATTAAATCTGCTATCTCTGGATTGCAAGGACGCATCGAGGTATTAATTTCAGGAATATGTATTTCTGAGTGCAGCTCTGCAAGCAGATCGCTGGATGCAAATGTGTAATAGGAATAAGAATTTATGCTGACGATTTTTTTATACAAATCTGCTGCCTTGTTGTCATCTCCAAGTTTCTGGCAGCATTTTGCCTGCCAGAAAAGAGCTTTTTCTTCAAGAGAAGTCCCGCTAAATGAAGCCGCCATGTCCCTAAAGGTATTTTTTGAAGAGCTCCAGTCACCACTTATGTATTGGACCCACCCAAGCTCCCAATAACTTTCAGGCAGCTTGTCTCCATTCGGGTATTCATTAATTATCCTTTTGTAACTTGCAGATGCATTTTTGAAATCATCTCTAAAAAAGTAAATCCTCCCCAGCCTGTAAAGGGCGTCATCGCTGTAATTGCTTTGAGGGAATCTGTTTAAAAGATTCTGATAGTAGGTGATAGCTTTATTATCCATGTCAAGGTTAGTAAAAACTCTCCCCAAAAAATAAAGGCTGTCATCAGCAACACTGCTTGAGGGGAATTTTTCATAACATGAGGACAGGTAGTCCTTTGATTTGTCATAATCCCTCAGGTTGTAATAACACATACCCTTATTAAAAAGTGTTTTGCTATATAACTGGGACGGCAGGCTTGAAACGTAATTTTCCCCTAAGATTTTATCAAACTCTTCTATTGCGCTATTGTAGTTATAGAAGCTAAAAAATATCTCCCCCCTGGCGTAAATTTGTTCTACAGAAGGGATAAATATTTCCATTGAATTTTCTTCTGTTAATCTATTCAGGCTGTCAAGAGCTTTTTGTGAATACTCGCTTGCAGGATACTGCAGCCATATTTCTTTATAATTTTCATAAGCGCTGGCATATTTTTCATTTTTTTCCTTGCAGGCAGCTAATTGAAACAAACAATATGGAATATAATCGGAATCATGAAAATTATTAAAAAAATTGTTATATTCTTCTTCAGCAGCGACATAATCGTTTTTTAAAAAGAACAAATCAGCATACTCCAAGTTTGATTTTTCTGCCCAAATGCTGTCAGGAAAAAATTGTATCAATTTTGAATAATACTCTTCTGCAAGATCAAATTTTTCTTGCATTAGCAGACTTTTAGCTAAATAGTATAGGACGTGATCCTGGAGTATGAGATAATCATCTTTTACCTTATTTAAATAATATTCGGCCAGCAAGTAGGACCCATCTTGAAAATGTTCCAGCCCTTCTTGAAAATACTCTCTTTGTTTTGAAATTTCCAAATTACTGCTTTTGTATCTTTCGTTTTCCATATCTGTGTATGGATAGTAATTGTCTGCCTGGCTGGTATTGTTGTCGCCGTAGGTGCTATCAGAGCTATTCTGTGTGCTCTCATTTGCTGAGGTGGCCTGTGGGTCATTGTAATTTTTACTGTTGGCTTCTTCTTTTATTGCTGCATCGTCTTTATCCTGCAGGAGGCTTTCATCGCTTTCCCCTATTTCAACTCCAAATATTTCTACATCTAATTTACTGCATCCTGCAGCAGAAAATATCATGGAAAACCCAATAGCCAAGGTTACAATAAGCGCAGTAATTTTTAAAAAATTAATTTTTTTATTCATAAACTACAAAATACCTTCTTTTACATGAAAAAGCGAGAAGATATTCATGACCACAGCTCTTGCATTTAACCTTTGCAAACCCGTTAAGAAGGATGATTTTTTAAACCAAGATCTGGTTATATATCAGAAAGGATAAATTTATACGCAGGTATTATTCTGATATCAATATTGTCATGAGACAACTTCTCTTCTTCAGATATTGTTACAATCTTACCTTCTTTTAAACCCAGAAGTTTACAAGTATTTATAATACTATTAATCTCCCGTACTCTTGTTGAATGACTGCTGTTTAAATTAAAACAGACCTGTATTGCATCAGAGATGCTCTTTCCTTTATAGACCACAAAATCACATTCAAAATTGCTAGAATAGTAGGCTACTTTTTTACCAGCTTTTTTTAGCTCAAGAAAGATAAGATTTTCAAGAAGCCTGCCATTATTCTGTGAGAAATAAAAATCAAGAGCTGATGCAAGTCCTGTATCAATACAATAGGCTTTTTTCATTGCGAGTTCGGATTTTAGAAATGAATGAGAATGTTTTGGCAGAAAGAGTGCAAGATAAATGGACTCCACATGGGACTGGAATTCATAAAGGGTATCTTTGCTTATTTTATAGCCCTGCGATTTTAATTCTTTAAAGATTTTATTTACGCTAAATTCCTGTGCGCTATTGCCAACAACCCGCTTACAAAAATATTTCAGAATCTTTGATTGTTTAATCTCATATCTTTCTATTATATCTCTCAGGATCATTACATCAAAATATTCCTGCAGCACCCTGTTTCTTATCCAGTCGTCCATATCGATGAGCTCCGGAAATCCACCATTATATAGGTATTTTCCTAGGCATTTTATTATTTTTGCAGTTGATTCAGATGTATATAGAGTTATTTCTACTCCTAAGAAATCAAGGTACTCTTTAAAACTTAGTGGAAACACCTCATAATTTATGCTCCTTCCCCTTAGCGATGTTGAAATCTCTTTGCTAAGTAGTTTTGAATTTGATCCAGTTATAAAAATATTTTTAGATACCCGATCATAAAGTCTTCTTAAAAACTTTTCCCAGCCTTTAATATTTTGAATCTCATCGAATAAAAAATAACAATCTTCTAATTTTAAATCAGGATATAATTCTCTATAGGCGTCTATAAGATTATTTAAAATGAAAGTTTGCTCATCAATTCTCTCGTCCTCAAAATTAAAATATAGAAGATTTTTTACAGGGACTTGTTTTTCAATCAAAGCCTTTATTACATTATATAATTGGTAAGTTTTTCCACTTCTTCTAACCCCGGTCATGGTAATGATTTTTCCAGTTTTCAAAGGGATCTCTAACGACCTTGGTTTTGCTGAAGGCATCATTGAAGAATGAAAATCTGCTATTGTCTTTTTTATTACTTCTTTCCTCATAAAAGTTTCCTTTTGTAAGGGTAATTATATAACCAAAATTTCCTTATGTAAAGGAAATTTAGTTTAATATTATAAAATAATAGATAATTTTTTCTTAGCATATTATAGTGCAAGGTCAGCCATCAGGCTGTGCAGGAAAAGATAACTTAAAATATTCAAATCTAAAAGATAAGGCTTTAGGAAAATCCAAAAAAATCCAAAAAATTATTTGACAGGGGGAATAATTTTCGTTAGTATTTTAGTTACTAACAGTAATTAACAAACTATTTTATACTTTATTAATATGGAAAGATCATTAAAATTTTCAAGAACCGTAAGTTCAGAGCTGCAATACAAGATTAATATATCAATAATATTTAATTATCTTCATGAAAATGGGCCTATTTCAAGGGCAAAGATATCAAGAGGTTTGGGAATTAGCGCCCCCGCAGTATCAAGGGTTGTAGATAAACTTATTAAAGACGGTTATGTTATTGAGACAGAAAAACTGAAAACCGCAGGTGGAAAAAGGCCAACACTTCTTGAGATAAATTCTGGCAGGGGTTATGTGCTTGGAATTGATTTAGGGAGGGAAAGAATGAGGGCTGCTCTTGCTGATTTTAGTGGAAAAATAATTGAGAAGTACTGGGGCTTTAAAATTCTTGACAGCAAAGATATGGAAAGTGCATTAATCAATGAGATTGGTAAAATTTTGAGCAGCAATAAAGGTAGCAGACAAAAACTAAAAGCATCTGAACTTAAGGTAATGTGTATTGGCGTACCAGCAGATGTTGACACAAATTCAGGCAAAATTATTAGCGCGCCTCTTTATGGAAACTGGAGAGATTTAAATTTAAAGGACAGCATTACCGGTAAATTTAATATTCCTGTATTTATAGATAATAATGTTAATTTGGCTACTCTGGCTGAAAAGAACTATGGAGAAGGAAAGAGTTTTACAGATGTTGTATTTGTTGAAATAAGCAATGGAATTGGTGCTGGAATAATTATTGATAACCACCTGTTAAGGGGTTCATATGGTTCAGCAGGCGAGATCGGATTTACAATAATTAATTCAGAAAATTTAGGTTTTAAGATTAAGAATAAGGGATTCCTTGAAAAATTTGCGTCTGTTAGAAGCATCAAGAAAAAAGCAATTGAAGCTATCAGCAAGGGCAGAAAAACTTCAATTGTAGATATTGTAAAAAATGATATTGATAATGTAGAGCCTTCTATGGTATGCAGAGCAGCTATTGCAGGGGACGTGTTAGCAAACGAGATAATAGAAGAGACGGTTAAATTTTTATCAATTGCAGTAATTAATTTAATCCTGATTTTAAATCCTCAGATTATAATTTTGGGCGGTGATATCTGCAATCTTCCAGAAGCAGATAAGCTATTTGTTAAGCCAATTACGAATTTAGTTGAAAAGGCAGTTCCTTTTAAAATGCCTTATATCAGGCTGTCCTTGCTGGGTGAGGATTCAGGGGTAATAGGTGCTTCCATGATGGCAATGGAGGCTTTTCTATTAGGTAAATTTCCTTATAAGATTGAGCAGGAGGTATTATCTTAAAAATGAAACAGTCCCTGGCACAAAAGACAAACAAAATGGATTTTTTCAAGATTAGCGAAGAAGAAATTTTAAATAATACCGGGATAAAAGTTTATTTAGTAGAGGATAAAACAGACATTTACAATAATATAGCAAGGGTTATGGCAAATAAACTTAAAGAAAACAACCAAAAAGGTAATATTACTTCATTTATATTACCTGTTGGTCCAACAGGCCAGTACAAGAGATTTGCCAGAATCTGCAATGCAGAAAGAATAAGCTGTAAAAATTTAATTACTATCAATATGGATGAATATTTAGATGACAGCGATAGCTACATTCCAGAAAATCACCTGTTAAGTTTTAGAGGTTTTATGAAAAAAAATTTATTTAATCTTTTAGATGATGATTTGAAGGTAAAGCCAGAGAATATATATTTTCCTGATCCAGACAATACTGGAGAAATAGAAAACGTGATAGAAGAATTAGGCGGAGTAGATATTTGTTTTGGTGGGGTTGGAATAAATGGGCATATTGCTTTTAATGAGCCAATGGATGAAAGTTTGATAACTGCTGGTGAATTCAGGCGGTTGAAGACAAGAGTATTGGATGTTTCTAAAGATACGATAGTAGTAAATAGCTTAAAGTATGGAGGCCACACCGAATTTATCCCTAAAAGGTGTATTACCATTGGGATGGTTGAAATGTTTATGGCAGGGGAGCTAAGGTTTTATTTGGAACACAGCTGGCAGTCTGCGGTTTTGAGAAAAGCTATATTTTTAGATCCAGCCCCATCTTTTCCAGCAACATTTCTAAAAGAGCACAAAAATAGCAATATCACAGTCTCAAGAAATGTTTTAAGGGGTTATATGTACTAATTATGTATATTGATAAAATTATTGTGCTAATAATAAGCTGGCGGTGACGAGTACATACAATTAGAGCAGATTTATTTCAAATAGATAGGGATAGAAAGTGTGGCAAAGGTTATAAAAGAGGTGTAGGGTTAAGCAAAAAAGGTATATTATTATCTTATTATGCAAGGAGGTGATAGCTGGGTACAACATAGATGTTAATAATAAAAAAGGAGGTGACATTTAAAGCATAAAAAAATAAGGAAGAAATATTACGAATTTACATTTTAAATGTAATATAGAGGGAGGGAGGAGAATAATTTATGATTGAGAAACAAAATTACCCAAATCTTTTTAAACCATTACGCATTGGCAGCGTAGTAGCTAAAAACAGAATTAACTTCGAGCCCACAGCTATTAGTTGTTCAAATGCCGATGGCTCTGTCAGTGAACTGGATATAGCGGTGTATTCAGAGATAGCTAAGGGTGGCTACAGTATGATCAATATTGGTGGATGTACGCCGGATTCCAAAACTGGCCGAGTAACCATAACTGGTATAATTATTGATGAAGATAATATGATACCCGGGTTAGCCAGGTTAGCAAAAAGTATTCAAAAATATGGTGCCCTTGCCATACCCCAGATACAGCATCCTGGCAGGCAGTGTCCTATGCCTAAAGGCAGCATAATGTCAACCAATGACCAGGTAGTCAAACTTCCGTGGTCAGCGGGGCATGAGATCGTTTTTGCAAATGCAGAAGAAAAAGGTAAAGAGATCAGGGCCATGAAAACAAAAGAAATCCTGGACCAGATTGAATTGTGGTCCCTGGCAGCATGGAGATGCCAGGCAGCAGGATTTGATGCAGTATGTCTGCACGCAGCACATGGTTACCTTATGTCAGCTTTCTTGAGCCCATACCTTAACCGTCGGATAGACCGTTTCGGCGGCAGTTTTGAAAACCGTATGCTTTTCCCATTATCTGTTATTAAAGAGATCCATAATAAATGTGGAAATGATTTTCCAGTTATTGTACGTTTCTCAGCTAATGAGTGGGTTCCTGGTGGAATAGATGTTGAGGAAAGCAAGAGAATAGCTGTAGCCTTAGAGGAAGGCGGAGCAGCAGCTTTAGATTTAAGCCAGTGTATTCAGGAGACTCCAGGTGCAGGGTTTGATCCCATGCAGTATAACGAGGGTTGGACAATATACTCAGCTGAAGCAGTAAAACCACTTGTAAAGATACCGGTAATCATCAGCCATGCTCTGCGAACTCCTGAGTTTTGTGAGAGCATAATTGCTGAAGGCAAGGCTGATATGATCGGTATGTGCCGTGGGGCGCTGGCTGATCCTTATTGGCCGACAAAAGTTCAGCTTGGCAAGCCTGAAAAGATCCGTAAGTGTATCTCTTGCCTTACAGGCTGCTGGCAAGAGTCTCTGATGGCAAAGAAGGATATCGCATGCGCGATCAATCCAGTTTGTGGAGATCTTAATTTTTATAATATGGATAAAGAAAAAAGTAGCCGTGCAATGAAAGTTGCGATTGTCGGCGGCGGTCCTGCTGGTATGGAAGCCGCGCGATGGGCCACACTTCGTGGACACAAACCGACTATCTTCGAAAAGAAAGACGAATTAGGCGGTGCTATCCTGGGTTGTTGCCTGGTTCCTGGTAAAGAAAAGATGAAATGGTATGCTGACTGGCTGAGGCATGAGATTCGTGATCTGGGTGTCGAAGTTAAAATGGAACATGAGCCTACCTTAGAAGAGCTGAAGAACTACGAAGTCGTACTTAATGCTACCGGTGCAGTAAGCTATGTACCTGAAGTTGGTGGACTAAAAGAGAGAGTAGTTTCATTAGAGGAAGTATTTGCCTGTCCAAAGACTACTTGCGAATTTTATCCTAAAGACAGCGGCCGTAAGAACCGAAAATTAGGCGAGAAAGTAATAATCTGGGGTGACCACTATGGTGCTGCTGATATGGTAGCTTTTCTTGGTGCGGCCGGTAAAGATGTAACTGTTGTCACTGACAGAAAAGAATTTGGTTCCAGCGTAGAAGTAATACACATGTATGTTCTTCGAAAACGTATGGCACAGGGCGATGCTGAAGCACTTCATTCACGCCCATACAAATACCCGGTTAAGGTATTTGAGAACTCGACACTATATGGCATAGGTGAGAAGGAAGTGAAAATAATAGATAAAAACTTGAAAATTACGGTAATAGAAGCAGATGACATTGTAACATGCTATACAAAACCCAATACAGCTTTAGCTGATGTATTTGAGAAACTCGATGTTGCAGGAATCCCTGTGGTTACTGTTGGAGATGCTAAAAGTCCTAGAAATCTGCATGCCGCTGTTAAAGAAGGGGCATCGTTCAGTCTTACGCTGAACCCGGATTATTGCGTTAAAAACCTGAACGGAGCACTAATAGATGATCTTCCAATAGATGTTAAGAAGCAGCTTGGTTTTTAAGGATTCAGGGATTGTGTGGAAAAAATGAAGTAAATGTAGTAAGTTTTATTAAGTTTTAATAAAAGATCTTTATTAAAAGAAGGAGGGAAAGATGAAAAGGAAGCTAATATTATTAATGGTGATGGCAGTGATTATATCATTAATCGCTACCATAGGACTCAGCGGTTGTAAGCAAGTAGAAGAAGAGGAAGCTGTGGTTGAAGAAGAAGAGGAAGCTGTGGTTGAAGAAGAAGAGGAGGAAGTTGCTGAAGAGACCACGCCTGCAAAGAAGTTAGTTTTTGGTAATCTTCCTACTGCACTGTCAGATGAATGGAACGGCTACAGTGTCGAAAACTTTGAGTTTGCCGCTGCTTCAAAGGGTGTAGATGTACAGGTTATTGATGCTGGTTGGGATGGTGCAAAACAATTAGCCAATCTTGAAGATCTGGTAAGTAAAGGAGTAGATGCAATCGGCGTATTTATTTGGACACCTGAAAGTGGAGAGCAGTATTCAGAACTAGCAAAAGAAGCAGGGATTCCTATTTTCTTTGAAAACACCAAACTGAGCTCCGATCTGATTGAATATGATTTCATGGGCGATTATGTTTTTAATGTAGCCTGTGAATATGATAACATTGGTTATCAGGCTATAAAATGGCTTGATGAAAACTATCCTGGTGCGAAGATACTTTATGTAAGAGGACAGCCAGGAATGGGAATCGTCGAAGCTTATGAAGCAGGAGTAGAAAGAGCTCTTGCTGAGTCAACAAGTGGCACTACTGTTGCTATCAGAAAAGATACTCAATGGGATACACAAACTGCTCAACCTGAGGTGTCTGACGTTATAGCATCAGGAGCTGAGTTCGATGCGATTTTTGCAAACAATGAACCAATTGCTCAAGGCGCTTATAATGCATTAAAAGATGCCGGACTTGAAGGCACGGTTCCTATTATCGCTACTGGTGGCGGACCAACTGGACTTAAACAGTTTGATACAGGTATCATTGATGCAACTGTTGCATCACCGGTTTCTCTGCAGGGTCTCTGGTTGTTTAAGGCAATGTGGCTGTATGTATCAGAGGGAATAGAGCCTCCAGAAAAATTCATAGCCCTGCCTAACATGGTAATTACAAAAGATAATCTTGACGAAGGTATTCCATGGGAGGCATCTGAAGATATGTTTGAATATGTAGGTGGATTGGATTCCTGGTAAACCGTTTCCAGCTAATATGTATTTAAATTAATCATCAGTACTTGAATTGTTTTTGCGGTCTTATGTTTTTAAACAATCATAAGACCGCAAAACATAAAATACCAAAGCAGCAATTACAAATTTTTATATGGATAGCATATGGTAAACAAGTTATTAGAAAAAGAAAAAATATTAGATATAAAAAACCTTTCCAAAGAATTTCCCGGCGTAAAGGCTCTCATAAATTTCAACTTTGATCTTTATAATGGAGAAGTCCATGGTTTGATTGGGGAAAATGGTGCCGGCAAATCAACATTTATAAAGATATTGTCTGGTGCATTTCAACCTAACAATGGAGAAATGATTATAAGTGGCGAAAAACATAATTTTTTTACACCCCACATAGCAAGAAGACTGGGAATTCAGACTGTTTACCAGGAAGATATTCTTGTCCCGGGAATAACTGCTGCAGAGAATATTTTTTTAGGCACTGAACTGGTTGACAGTAAAAAATTCTTTGTAAGCTATAAGACCATGATTAATGTGGCAAATGAGCTTGCAAAACAATTAGGAATAAATATCAGGGTTGATGAAATATATGAAAGATTAAGCCCATCTGATCAGCAATTTATTAAAATACTTAAAGCTCTGGCCCAAAAGCCAAAAGTGCTAATTCTTGATGAACCAACACAGGCTTTTAATACTAATGATATCGGGCTTGTAATACAGATGGTAAAGAAGATCTCAAAAGAAGGAGTAGGCGTTATTTATATTGCTCATGACCTGGATGAGATTATTGAAGTTGCTGACAGGGTAACAGTTCTAAGGGATGGTATCGTTATTAAAACTCATGATAAAAGTGTAGAAACTTATGAATCTGACGATCTTGCAAAAGAAATGATAGGGCGCCCGGTAGATCTTTTCTATAAGAAAAAAGAAAGTCCGGTAGGTGATTATGTTTTTGAAGTACGCAACCTTAAGCTTAAACAATCTTCAAAGCCTATAAATTTTAAAGTAAGACAAGGAGAAATACTTGGCATTGCCGGGTTAAAAGGTGCAGGACGCTCAGAAATTGTACGGGCAATTTTCGGGGCTTACAGGAAGTACCAGGGAAAAGTTTTCTATAAAGGAAAAGATATTACTCCTGCAAACCCGGTTCAAGCAGTTAAATCAGGAATTGCACTTCTTACTGAAAGTAAAAAGGTAGACGGCCTTTTCATGGGATTGCCGGTCGACCAGAATATTACTGTGGTTGGGCTTGATAATATAGGAAAAATATTTTTAAATTTAGCCAAAGAAAGAAAATTATGTAATGAATATGTAAAGAAATTAAATATAAAAACTCCGTCTCTAGATAAAGAAATAGAATTTTTAAGCGGTGGTAATCAGCAAAAAGTAGTTCTTGCAAAATGGCTTTTTAAAGGCGTTAATATACTAATTGTAGATGAGCCCACACACGGCATCGATGTAAATGCAAAAACTGAAGTGTACGGGCTGTTTACAGAACTTGCTGCAAGCGGAAAATCGATTATTATGGTTTCTTCAGAAATGCCGGAGCTCAGATCATTAAGTGACAGGATAATCATAATCAGGGATTATGAAATTTCAAAAGTACTCGAAAAAAGTGAAATTAATGAAGAAAATATTTTATCAGGCTTTATGGGAGGAAATTAAAGGTGTCAAACTCTAAAGAAATCAAACAAAAAGGAAATGGGATAGGTTCTACTTTAAGAAGACTGAGATTTTTAAACAACCAGATTTTGTATCTAGTTTTAGTAATTATTATAATAGTAGTAATTGCCAGTGCACTAAATCCGAATTTTTTAACCCTCAGAAACTTTTTAAATGTCATGCAGCAGATTTCCATACTGGGTATCCTGACGATGTGCATGTCTTTGCTGATGGTATCTGGAGGTCTTGATATTTCAATAGGCAATATGACTGGGCTTATTGCCATCGTTTTTGCAAGGATGCTTTTATCAGGGAAAAGCATTTTTTTAAGTGTAATTGCAGCCCTTGCTTTAGGCATGATATTTGGTTTTATTAATGGCCTGATAATTGCTAAAAGTAAAGTCACCCCTCTTATTATTACATTAGGTATGAATTATGTCTTCCTGGGAATAGCTTTAATAGTCGGAGGTGGAAGACCCCAATCTATTACAGGCCAGTTTGAATTTCTTGGACAAACAAAGATAGGTGGTGTTGTTCCTGTAGCTGTAATATTATTTTTAGCAATATTTGCATTTTCATTTTTCTTAAGAAAATATACAAAATACGGTAGAAGGTTGAATTCTATCGGGGGCAACTCTCTTGCTGCATATTTGTCCGGAATCAACGTTGATTTGCATGTAATATCAATTTATACATTATCAGGACTTATAGTAGGTTTTGCTGCACTCATTCTTATATCAAGGCTAGGAATGGTCCAGGCAGATGTCGGAGCGAATTTGGCACTGCAGGCACTTGCTGCTGCTATAATTGGTGGTATTACCTTTGAAGGCGGCAGGGGAAGCCTTGTCGGTGCATTTTTTGGAGTCCTGCTTCTAGGTATCTTAAGTAATTCATTGAACATAATCGGGGTATCTTCATTTACCCAGACTATTATTTTGGGCGCAATAATCGTAATCGCTACGGTTATAAGCAATATCGGACGGATGAGGCGGTAGAAAGTAATTTTTATAAATTTGTCTCCCCTCTTTTTTACAAATTAATATAAGTTATAAGTATTATTGACGAAAGGTGTATGAATATGAAAGTTCTTGCGATAGGGGCACATCCTGATGATGTCGAATTGCTTTGTGCGGGAACAATGGCAAAATTTGCAAAGCTTGGAAACGAAGTTTTTATATGCCATGCTTGTAATGGCAATAGAGGCAGCAAGGTTTATTCATCAGAAGAGCTGGCTGTCATAAGAAGAAAAGAAGCTATTGCTTCAGCTGAAATAATAGGGGCTGTTTCAATATCAGCTGAGATTTTTGACGGAGAGATTGTGCTGGATTTAAAATCAAGAATTAAGATCATAGATGTCTTAAGACAGGCAGATCCAGATCTGGTGATCACTCAAAGTCCCGATGACTATCACTCGGACCATATCAATATAAGTAAACTAGTCTTTGAGGCTACCTACCTTGCAAATCTGGCACTCTGGAAAACAGATTTTCCTCCTACGACTAAATTACCATACCTATATTATATGGATACAATAGCAGGTGTTAATTTTAGCCCTGATGAATATGTTGATATATCCGGGACCATTGATACCAAGATAGATATGATGATGAAAATGGAGTCCCAGTTAGGCTGGCTCAAAGAGATGCATAATTGTGATTCTGCAGAGTTTATTAAGACTGTTGGAAAATTCAGGGGATTTCAGGCAGGAGTAGAATATGCAGAAGCCTTCACACAGCAAAAGATGTATCCACAGGGACTCATAAAGAGAATATTGCCATAGAATAGTAATAATAAAATAACCTGGACACAAATAATAGGTGTAGAAATTTTAAAAAGCCTGAGCTAACGGTCTTGATTTAAATATTTGTTTATTATTAGCATAGCTGTTTTAAAAAATAAATGAGAAGGGAAAAAAAATGAAAAAGACAATTGCTGTAGTAACTTCTACTTATCCTAATTACAATGGTGAAGAAGCGATGGAAGGCATTTCTAAAGCAGGTTTTAAATATATCGAACTTGCGAGTGCCCCTGAATACTTTGAGCACATTCCCAGACCAGAAAAAGGGGTTAATAAAGAGATAATAGACAATGTACTGAAATCGTGTGCAGGCTATGGCCTTACGTTGCAGTGTATTGCAGGGCATACGAGGATGATGAAAGAAAACTGTATTGATGATTTTAAGAAAGTCCTGGATTTTGCAGGTCTTGCAGGGGTCAAGTTTGTGACCACTGATACAGGAGAGGTAAAGACCGGGGAAGATGAAAAGAAGTTTTACTCAATAATAAAAGAATTAGGAGATTATGCAAAAGACAAAGATATTACTATCTGTCTCGAAATGCATGGCGGCTGGTGCAATACTGGTAAAATAGGAGCGCAGATAATAAAAAAGGCAGGTCATCCAAATGTCAAATTAAATTACGATACAGCAAATGTAGTCTACTTTGGAGGAGTAAGACCCGAAGAAGACCTGAAATATGCACTGCCTGTTATGGGCTATATTCATTTAAAGGACCATGGTACAGGAAAATTACAAGAATGGAATTTTCCTGCCCTTGGTGAAGGGATTATAGATTTTAAGAAAGTTTTCAATCTAATAAAAGATTATGCTGGTCCAATTAGTGTTGAAATAGAATTCGATGGTAAAAAAAGATCTTTAGAAGAAATCAATAAAGCAGTAAAAAAATCATATGATTTTTTAAAAGGCTTTGGATATGTGCAATAGATAGGTTATTAATCAGTACAATTTGAAGAAATATTTAAAAAAGAGAAATCATATTAGCAAGGATCAGCCGAAAACAAATACTAATCCTTTAGGATGTGTAAAATAGTTGCTAGTTTATTTACTAATTTTATTAGGAGGGGAAAGATGAAAAAAGTTGCTATAGTTGGTGCTGGATTTATTGGTGAAACACATGCCAATAGCTACAGACAGATAGACAATGCTGATATTGTAGCAATAGTTGATAATGTAGAGGAAAAAGGTAAAAAATTTGCTGAAAAATTTGGCGCTACTTTTTATGAAAATCTGGATGACTTAATTGAGAGAGAAAATGTGGACAGCATCGATATTTGTACTCCTACATTTTTACATCCGGAAATGGCAATAAAAGCAGCAAATGCCGGAAAAAATGTATTCTGTGAAAAACCCCTGGCACTATCTTTAGAAGAGACTGACAGGATAATAGAAGCAGTAAAGAAAAATAATGTAAAAGCTATGGTCGGCCATGTTATGAGATTTTGGCCGGAATACGCTAAAGCAAAAGAAATTGTTGACAGCGGACAACTCGGAGAACCACTGCATGCTTTTTGTGAAAGACTGGCTGTCACTCCTGACTGGCATGAAGGAAACTGGGGTTTCAATGAGAAATATAGCGGCGGAGCATCAGTTGATGTGCACATACATGATCTGGATTATCTTATATGGCTGTTTGGAAAACCGGCTTTGGTTAAAGCACAAGGCGTATATAATGAAAAGCTTGGAGGGCTGGTGCATATTGCTACAAATATAGAATTTGAGAATGGTAAATCTGGTTTAGCTGAAGGTGGATGGGGATTTAGCGGCTCCTTCCCATTTACAATGGTTTTAAGAATACTTTGCGAGAAAGGTTCTATTGAATGGATATTCAGAGCTGGCAAAAACATTGAAGAAAGATCTCAAAAGGCAAATCTGATTGTTTACAAATCTGATGGTTCAATTGATGAACCAAAAGTAGAACAGGAAGACGGATATTTATTGGAATGTAAATATTTTATTGATTGTCTTGAGAATAATAAGGATATTGAGATTGCTACCTTAGAGGATGGCAGAAATGCTTTGGAACTAGCGCTTGCAGCAACTAAATCAGCAAAAGAAGGAAAAACTATTAAAATATAATGGAGAAAATAAAATTAAAATTAAAACAATGCGGAGGGAATATGAGCAGTTTTAAAAGTATTGCAACTCACCAGACTGTCAGTGATGAGGATTTTAGGAAAATTATGTCAGTACCTGCTGCAGAAATTGATACCCATAGTGATGTTAAGGTAGAAATAGTTAAGAATACACATACCTTGTATAACAAGATGGCTAGATCAATGGCTGGTCTAATAACTAAAAATAATATGGAAGGAAAGCTTACAAAAATGATCATTCCTGTTGGGCCAACCCCGCAGTATCCTATACTTGCAGATATATGCAACAAAGGAAAAATAAGTTTAAAAGGAGTATGGATATTTTTTATGGATGAGTATCTGGACTGGGAAAGCAGGGTAGTGCCAAAATCTCACCCGATGAGTTTTGCTGGTTATATGGATAAAAATTTATTTGGCCTGCTTGATAGCAGCTTGGGGCTAAACACTGAGCAAGTAGTATGGCCCAATCCATATGATTTAGATTATAATGACAGCAAAATAGAAGAATTGGGCGGCATAGACGTCTGCTACGGCGGGATTGGATATCACGGACATGTTGCATTTAATGAGCCCTACGATACTTATTATCGCAGGATGACGATTGAAAAATTCTTAAATTCAAAAACGAGGGTTATTGAGCTAAATTCTGATACTTTTGTGATAAACAGCTTGTGCGGAATAGGTGGAAATTGTTATGGCCTCCCTCCGAAAGCGGTAACTATTGGAATGAAATCCATAATGGGTGCAAAAAGAATAGAACTTTACTGTGACGGAGGAGATTTAAACTGGCAGCTTGCGACTTTTAGAATTGCATGCATGCATCCGCCAACGCTTGATCGTCCTGTTACATTGCTGCAGCTTCATGAAAATCCTAAAGAAACCATATTCTTTATTGCAGATGAGTTGACTGCAAGCCCTATAAAAGTAGGTCCAAAGTAGCATATAAAAAAAGCAAAGATTAGCATGGACGCAAAGAAATTAATCGCAAATTCTATCAAGCATAATCCTATAGGCAGGGTCCCTATGATGTATAGGGGAGAGCCGCAGGTAAATAACAGGCTGATAGAATATTTTAACCTTGGCAATATAAAAGATGACTGGGCAGAGCTAACAAAGTTAATAGGCGCAGATAACTTTTCAGATGGAGAAACCCTTGGAGCTTTCACAACTTATTTTCCAAAGTATATCGGCCCTGATTTCGGCACTATTTTTGAGATTAACAGGTTTAATGTTTGGGGCATAAAACCAGTAGAAATTTACACAGGAGGCACAAGAGAAATTGTTTTTTCAAAGAATCCGCCATTGTATAACTGTGATAGCATAAAGGATGTTAAAAACTACAATTATCCAAAACTTGAATGGTTTGACTTTAGTATATATAAAAATAATTCAGAAGCAGTTATATACAGTAGTGAGGATGAGCAGGATGAGATAAAATTAGCAGATTTTAAGAGATCCGACATACATTTTTTAAACACCAGCTGTATGAATAGTTTGTTTATGACATCCATTTATTTAAGGGGAATGGATAAAATGTTAATGGATCTGGTTTCAAATAAAAAATATGCAGAGACATTGGTTAATAACATTGGTGAGTTTATGCTTGAGTTTTGCATAAAAAATTTGGAAAGTATTGGTAAGCATATAGATTTATACGGGATTTGGGATGATTTTGCCATGCAGGATGGGCTTATGCTCCCACCAGATATATGGCGTAAATTTTATAAACCCTGGGATAGGAAAATAATTGAAGTAGCGAAGGGGTACAACTTATTTGTTTGTTTTCATATCTGCGGCAATTGTACAGATATAATCCCAGACTTAATAGAGATGGGCGTGGATATATTGGATCCAGTCCAGGTATCGGCTAAAAATATGGAAATTAGCAATTTAAAGAGACTGTTTGGAAAAGACATATGCTTCCATGGCGGAATTGACGTTCAAAAGTTTTTACCATTTGTAACTCCTGAAGAAGTTCAAAAAGAAGTAAGCAGAATAAAAGAGTTGTTTGATGATGACAGTGGAATAATTCTTGGTCCTTCACATTATATAACACCGGATACACCAATTGAAAATATTTTAGCAATTTATAAATAAAGACTAAAAACATAAATTGGTATAAAATGTGAGTTTATTGAATCATATAAATTATATGCAAAAGGAGAGATAGTTGGACTATATTTTAGGTTTAGATGTTGGCGGGACAAAGACAACTGTCCAGATAGCAGATTGCAATGGAAAGGTGCTTGCTGAAAATGAATCCAGGGCAGGCAATTATAAAAGTGTGGGAATAGAAAATGCAAAGAGAAATATTAACGAAGCAGTGCTTGGTGCAATAGAAAAACTTAAAACATCAGAAAAGATTTTTTTTAAAAGCTCCTGCTTTGGACTGGCAGGAAATGATTCTTGCGAAGATGTAAATATATACCGCAAGATAATATTTAACAACAAAATAAAAGAATACTTAAATCCTGCAAACACTATTATATGTAATGACACAAGAATAGGGCTTGCTGCAGGGAGCAGCAGTAAAAATGGTATAATGATTATTTGCGGGTCCGGCTCTAATTGTTTTGGCATAAACGAGGAAGGCAGGGAAGCAAAGGCAAATGGCTGGGACTGGATACTTGGTGATGAAGGAAGTGGGTATGAAATTAGCATAAAAGCTCTAAGGGCTTTTATGAGAGCATATGATGGCAGAGGTGGCGCAACACTTTTGTCTAAAACGATAATAGAAGATTTAAATGTCAAGGATATGCAAGGGCTACTAAAATGGGCTTACGGCAGTTCTTTTTCAAAAGAAAAGGTTGCTATAGTAGCTAAGACTGTGTGCAGAACTGCAGAGATGGGCGATAGGGTAAGCATAGACATACTAAAAGAGGAGGCTGAAGAAGCAGTACTTTCAGCAGCTATTGTGGTAAATAAACTTAACCTTGCAGATAAAGAATTTGATTTTGTTCTTGTTGGAAGCGTTTTTAAGTGCAAGAAGTATTTTAAAGATATTTTAGTGAAGGAACTAAAAAATAAATTTCCTAAAATTAATTTTAAACCTCTAACCAAAAAACCAGTTGAAGGGGCAATAAGATTAGCCCTTCAAAATTTATAGTCTTTACCACTTTTATACTTTTGATTTTTCTGCATCAAACTTAATGGAAGGAACAGAAATTTTTGGTGCTTTTGCAATCCGTTCAGAATTTTCTATTAACTTCATAATCCATTGGCCTACATCGGCTCTGATAATCTTTTCGCCACACTGTGGACATACACCTGCAGGTATACCCTCAACAACAATAAGTTCCCCTCTAATCCAGAAATCCTGTTTAATATGCTTTTCTTGCAGAGGAGTATCACAGATTTCACATTTCCCATAGTCATATTTTTTTGTTTTTACCTTCATCTTATTTTTCCTAATGCATAAGTTGTTATTAATAATAGCCAATAACAATTCTCCTATTCTTGCTCTGTATCAGTATATCATAATCTTTGTAAAAGTTGATATTGAAGTTGACTTATTTCTATACAATTTTCCTGGGACATAATACTTTTTTATTTTCTGTTAGATGGAATTCACGAACAAAATTAGTATAATCTATTATTTAATTTCAAAAGTAAAATTTAATTGACGTAGTTGGGTCCTATTGATAAAATATTGCTATAATAATAGCAATATTTGAATTTAGGAGGAATTTAAATGAAATTTCGAAATGTTGCAGAGCTTCATAATAAAACTTCAGAAATACTTAGAGAAATAGAAAAAGATGAGCATGTAGTAATAACCTCTCACGGTAAACCAAAGGCAATTATACAAAAATTTTCAGAAGAAGACGTAGAAGACTTTGTAATTGAAAATAGTCCCAGGATAAGGAAGTCTATTGAAGAATCATATAAAGATTATATGGAACATGGTGGATTTTCTTTGGAAAAGGTGATTAAAGATCTAGAACTTTAAAATGGAATATAATATAGAATTTTCAAAGAAAGCATATAAAGATATAAAAATTTTAAGCAAAGAAGAACAAAGAAAGATTATTGAAAAAATTAAAGAGCTAAAAAGTGTTTCAATGATCGTAAGAAAAGGAGACACAAAGAAATTAAAAAGTTTTAAAAATGTGTATAGGTTAAGAGTTGGTAACTTTAGAGTTATTTATTCTATTTTAAATGAAATTATATTGATAATCAGGATTATAGACAGAAAAAATTTATTCGATAACTGATGAAGGGCTGGAACTATTATCCAGTTGGGTAAAAGAAATAAATCTGGTATTAACGGCTCCGTTACAGGTCATAAACATGACAGCTTTTCAGAACTTTTTTAATGCAGGAATGTCGCACAGAAAAGGTTGAGCGCTTAACTTTCTATAATACTGATTGTAATGTTGGTAGAGATATCAGGTGGTATTCTTACAGGAAGCATTACTCTTTTAAGTGATGCCGGAACATCTTTCCTGAGATCAGTAAATACCTTAAAGATAGATATCAAATACTTTGATTTTTTTATATTAGAATTTGTTCTTAAAAAAAATTACCGTGGTTCGAATCCCCTATGGGCTGCCAAAGTAACTTGAAGTACTTATTGTTAAGCATATTTCAATTTATTAAATTCTATTAAATCTTTTAATATCTGGTTCCAATTCTGCAAACAATGCGCTGCCAAGTTAATTATAAAATTCATTAATTTTAATCATTTCTTTTATAATTTGATTCGAAATTGAAATATTTTGGGCTACAACACTGACTTAATTTGTAAATATTATAGTTCTGAGTTCATCTACTATCTCCAGTCAATAAAATAAAATTTTTTTAATTTATTCCAAAATAATTGTAGATAAATAAATATGCAATTTTCTATTATCTAAGACCTTTTACTAGCAATTAAAAACCCCTAGTAAAAGATAACATATTTGAACATTTTTAAGTGGAAAATGTAAAAATGACATAAATAAAGGCTTTCTCTTTTAACTTGACTGTAGGTACACATAAGACGAAAAAAGTAAAAATAATTCTATAAAGAAGGATAAAAAAATATTATTTCATTTTCTATAATTGAATAAATCCATATTCTTGAAAATGGTGAGTTTTTATAATTATTAATAATATAATTCTTAGCTTCATTTATATGCTTATTAAATTTATTGTATGGTTGTAAATAATAATAAACTAATAGTTCGATATCATGATTATTTTCATAAGTTTTTTTAAACTTTTTTTGTATTTCATCGGTGATAGGATTATCGAAACTAGTAATTGCATTAATATCAAAAATGGGTCCGACAACACCACGAGTTATAAAAATCCAATCAATATATTTTTCAACTTCTGGGAAACAATTTGACGCATACTTTCCTGTATCTGTTTCATTCAAAATCAATAAATTATTTAATATTTTAGGAATTAAAGAAATTTTTTTGTTTTGCGAAATATCTTTAGAAAAACTTGTCATTATTAAAGCATTAAAAAAGATATTTTTAAGTTCTGCTTTTTCCATTTTTTCCATTTTTTCTAAGGCGTTATTAAAAGAGTCTATTAACTTCAAAGGAGCATTTATCGTGGTTGCCAAAGAAGTATCGATGATTTGAACTAATTCAAAAGTTTTTATATCATTATTAATTGTTTTGCAACTTATATCGGGTTTGGGTTCTATATTTTTTTAACTGAACCGATTTTCAATGATATAGGATATATCTTTGCAAATTTCTTAAAAATATTAATTTCGTTAAGATTTTTCATTGTTAAAAATTAAGTCTAAATTATTTTTATTTTAATATATAATATATTTCACTATCCTGTATAATATTTATAATTG
>CAYMPQ010000024.1:0-21866 GCA_964392345.1 uncultured Actinomycetota bacterium | reverse complement strand
TTTTATTCCAATCTTCTGAACATAATTTATACCGAAATAAACAACTATGGCCTTTGAAAAAATCCTTTATACCCCCATTTCTTCCGCTAAATCCTAAATGCTCTGACAATCTCTTTTTAATATCCTTTGTACTTCCTAAATAGAAAATCTTTGATCTTCCTTCTAAATATTCAATTTCTAAATCTGCTGTACTTAACTCATATACCCCTGATTTTTCTGGTGCATTTTTTTTAACTGATTGATTATTGAAAGGGGAAAAGCGAGAATAATCAAAATTTATGGGCGGATAATATGTTTTTATTCTTCTATAATAATTAGCAACTCCAAGCTTTTTTCGACAGTGTCCAACAGTTCTCCTTGAAATATCAATTCCACTTGTAGCTTTTATTTTTTTCGCAATCTCTTCATCATTATAGGCTACCTTTAGTATGCCTTTATCCATACCTTCATGTTCTAAGTAAAGGATTTTTTTAACATATTTTTTTTTATATCTCTTAATGAAGGGAATAGTTCTTTTAGCTCTATTTCATGACCATATTTAGTTATAATTGATTTTCTACTAATTATTCTTGATATCCTGCTGCTATCAATATCTAAGCCATTTTTAAAGTTATCCTTTGTCCATTTGCTTACATCTAAAAACGAAAGTATTTTGAGAGAATATGGATCATCCTTTTTTATAAAAAAGTCTTTTTGAAAAAAAATAATTCCTCTCAGTATCCTGTACGTGATGCTATTTCTAATACTAATAAGACGAGCCTTGATCAACAAATCTTTTATAGATGTCTCTTTTTTATTAGTTGATTCTTCACTTTCTAAAAACCTCCTTAATCTACTTTGGTCTATATCAATCTTTTTTGAAAACCATTCGTTTCTATAATTTATTAAATAGCGATCTTTACTTACTATAACTTCTGCAAGAACATTTTTTGGCCAACTACATTTTCCAATACTTCCCTTGGTTTTAGGAAAGTTAATAATTTTTATTATTCCCTGATTGTGTTTATCATATTTCCAATTATAAAGTTTTTGGAAAATAGGGCATTTTTTTAAATTTTCAATAAATTCTTCGTACTTTTTTAGAGGCATTTCTAAAAATCTTGATAGGATTATTTTTTTGACTAATAATTTGTGATCAATATCTTTCAAGTACTGACTTCCTAATAAATTCTAAACAGGATAGTTAAGCAATAATTCAAAATTTTTATGTTACAAAATAATTTAGCTGCCGCCAACCATTATGTCCCTCACAAGCAGGGAAGGGCTTCCCAGATATCCGCCGGAAGGTAAAAACTTTAAGTCGCTTCCAATCATGTCTACACTTTTGCAAAAGCTTAAAATATCAGTTGCAATGGTTGCCTCTTTTACTGGAAATTCCAGACTTCCTTTGTTTATCCATAGACCCTTCGCACCCACGCTCATTTCACCTGAGATTGGATTTGCACCTGAGTGAAGGCCAATTATATCCATTACATAAAAACCATTATCAACAAGGCTCAAAAGCCTGTCAAGAGTGCTGCTTGATGGTTTAATATAAAAATTTGACAAACCAACATCT
Source organism: uncultured Actinomycetota bacterium (assembly GCA_964392345.1). Classification (GTDB taxonomy): domain Bacteria; phylum Actinomycetota; class Humimicrobiia; order Humimicrobiales; family Humimicrobiaceae; genus JAUVXY01. The sequence continues at coordinate 20,308 of CAYMPQ010000024.1, read as the reverse complement.
GGAGGCGAGCTGTACGATGCCCTTGATGCATTTCCAGTAGATGAAGTGCTGTCTTTTCTTGCTGTATAGATATTATATAAGAAAGTATTTAAAATCCCATTTTTAAAAACTATTGTTTTTCCCTTTGGCACACCTTCCCCGTCAAAAGGCGAAGTTGCAAGGCCGCTTGCCATTGTTCCATCATCTATGATATCCAGATTGATATTGAAAATTTTTTCTCCTACTTTGTCCCTAAAAAGCGATTTACCTTTTTGCACAGAATCTGCAGTCAAGCCGCCGGCAATAACACCTAAAAATTGTGCGGATACCAGAGGATCTAAAATTATATCAACTTTTTGTGATTTTATTTTCTTCCCGCCAAGCATGGATACAGATTTTTTAACTGCGCCAGCTGAAACTTCCTCTAAATTTAAGTCACCCGGACTTCGGGCACAATCAAAGCAGTCGCCAGTAGATGTGGCTTCGCCTTGTTTGGAAATAACATTTATATAAATAATGCAGACTGTGGTCTTGTACCTGTTGAAAAATCCAGAAGAATTAAGTATTGCAACTTCCGAGATGCTGTCATCATATACGAGATTGTCGATATTGACTACTTTCCTGTCTTTTCCTTTAGTTAAAATCTCTAATTTTTTTGCAATATTAATTTTATCCTTAATGGAAAATCTTAAAAAATCTTCCTTAAATATTGCATTGCTGTCTATCTTTTTGCGTTTATACCTAAACTCGCTTTCTTTTGGCAGATAGTTATATTTTTCCCTGCTTGTAATTGCAGAGTTCAGTATTGCCCTTTCAATACAATCCCTTATTTTGCCTTCATCTAAAACTTCTGTGTAAGCATATCCCACGGATTTATTTTTAAAAACCCTGATTCCTATTCCATTTGAATCAGAAAATGACAGGGATTCAACATCGCCATTATAAATTTTTATCTCGTTCTGAACAGAGCTGGCTGCATATATCTCAAATTCATCTACGGCACCCTTTTCTATTTTAGAAGCAGCATCTTTACATATTTTTACTAAATCAGTCTCAGGATTTTTATATCTATCCTCTCTCATTTTAAATCTTTGTTCCTCCTACTGTGATACCGCTTACTATTATTGTAGGCTGACCAACTTCATTTGAAACTGATTGCCCGTCTTTGCCGCAAAAGCCGGGTGCAAAGTCCAGATCATTTCCGATTGCTTCAACTTTAACCAGCACTTCCGGCCCATTCCCGATAAGTGTTGCCCCTTTTATTGGAACGCTTATGCTGCCATTTTCTATTAAATACCCCTCGCTGACTCCAAACACAAAGTCTCCTGTCACAGGATCAACCTGACCGCCAGCAAATTCTTTGGCATAAATTCCCTTATTTACAGATTTAATTATAGACTCTGGCTCTTCTTTTCCATTATCTATATATGTATTACTCATCCTTGGGATAGGAATGTGTTTGTACGACTGCCTTCTTCCATTGCCTGTTTGCGGCTTATTTGACTTTTTGGCAGTTTTTAAATCATAGATATAATTTCTTAAAATTCCATCTTTTATTAAAACAGTTCTTGAGGAGTGGTGCCCCTCACCATCAAATTTATAAGAACCCCAGTGATAAGGAATCGTGGAATCATCAACAGCTGTTATGGCGCTGTTTGCTATTTTCTTTCCTAATTTCCCATTGAAGACTGATGCATCCTTTAGGATAGCATCGGCTTCCAGACCGTGCCCGCAAGCTTCATGAAAAATAACTCCTCCAAATGCTGGCCCTATAACTATAGGAAAAGTCCCCACAGGCGCATTTACAGCATCAAGCATGGTAACAGCAATACGGGAGGCTTTTTCTGCAATTGCTTTTGGAGATTTCAAATTAAATATTTCGTAGCCGCATGTTCTTGCTAAAGACTTGTACCCTGTTCGGACTTCTTTCCCTTTTTTTGCAACAACATTCACAGCAAGCATGGTCTTTACTACCTTATCAAATGAATACACACCATCGCAGTTAGCAATGCATATTTCTTCTTCTGAATCCAACAGGCGAGATGTTACTTGAATAACATTGGAGCTGTAATCCCTTGAGACCTTATCAACTTCCAAAAGAATATTTTTTTTTGCTTCAGGTAAGATTTCACCCGGGTATTTATCTATATTTATGTTATACGAGCTTTTGCTTGCAGTTAAATTTAAAACATTTCTGCTGCAGCTGCTGTTTGCTGCAGAACTTAATATTTCTGCAGCATTTAACAGTTTTTCTTCCTGCAGCGAATCTACATACGCATAAAACGTAATATCGCCAAAACATAGCCTGAGCCCGCACCCCAATTCATAGCCGCTGCTGCAGTTTTCTATTTTTTTATCTTCAAGTTTTATGTTGTTTGCAATCTTTTTCTGAATATAAACTTCGGAAAAGTTACCGCCACTTTTTAGCAAGGATTTTAAAATTTTTTTTATAAGGGACTCACTAATCACGCTGGATTAACTTTCTGTTTACAATTTTTATTCCAATCAACATATCATAAGCAGTTGACTATGCGTTTTTTAACCAACATCAAAATTTACTTTTTATTAATTACTGCAAAGGTCAGTCAATCATTTCTTCTGTTTTTTCCTCACCTTTTTTTACTGCTTCTTCTACATTTTTCCTGACTTCTTCTATCTTTGGACCAATTACTTTTTTAGCTTCTTCAACCTTTTCCTTGCCCTTCTTCCAGATTTCTTCTCCTTTTCCTTTAATTTCTTCAACCTTACCCTTGCTTTTATCTACAAATTCCTTGGTTTTATCTGCAACAGTGTCCACGCCTTTTTTACTTTTTTCAAGCAGTTCCTCGCTTTTACTCATTATTTCTTCCCTTGTCTCTTTGCCAGGTTTTGGGGCAAACAAGATACCTATAATACCCCCGATGAAAACCCCGGCAAATAGTGATGTCAAAACAGGAAGGAAACAGCTCTTTCTTCCACTTTCATTCATATTACTTATCCTCCTTACTTTCTTTTTTTTCAGCAGCCTTTTTAATACCGTCTACCAGACCAGTTGTTACACCAATAAGTTTAACAATTGGACTGGTAATTAATATTCTTGCAAGTCTTACTATTTTCTCCAGTTGCTCTACAATCGAGCCTATGCTTTGAGTTAAATCTGAAATTGAGCTTACCTCGTTGTTAAGGTTTGTTACAGTAAAATTTAACTTTTCCACAACAGGAATCAGGCTTTCATTTAACTTCTCCATTAAAAATCTAACCTTATTAATCAATTTTATTAATGGGATTGCAACAATTATTCCAATCAGCGCAAAACAGGAAATTAAAATGATTGCCACCAGGCCGACTATTTCCAGTGGAGTCATGTTTAGCAATACCATAGCTACCCCTTTTCCAGTTTATAACTTTTATTGTATTATTATAAAATCAATATAACATTTTACTTGCATATATTATATAAATTTTACTTTTTTTATTCAAAAAAAAATAAAACTAACTTATAATAAATTAGTTCATTTAGTAAAAAATAAATAATGTAGCTTTTTATACCTTAGAAATTTTAAAATGAATTAACGTTTATAAATATTTTAACAAGGGGAATCATTAAAAATGATACGGAAAAACACTAATTTTACCACAAAGCAATACTCCAGGAAACTAATTGCCTTTAGTCTCCTATTGGTTTCTTTCCTATTTTTATCTCTTACTGTAGTGCTTTCATCATGCTCGGCCAGTTCTCCTGGGGATGCCGGTACCTCCACTGCCAAAGATGAGGCTGAAACAAAAAAAATTACATCTGAAGAATTAGAAGAAGCAGTAAAAGCATTGGAAGAAAGCAAAGAAGAAATAATAGATTATGAAAACGTAAATGCTGGAGCAGAACTAAAAGGATTTATTCCAAATTATTTATGCACAGATTGTGACAATTATATAAAAATTGAGATTACCAACACTTCAGATTTCACATGGAAAAAAGATGGCCAGAATATTGTAAGGATCGGTTATCATTATTATGGCCAGAGCCCAGATATATCAGATTATGCCGAGTATGACAGCACAGCCAGAACTTCACTCCCGGATGACATGAAACAAGGAGATACTGCAGTGGTAGAGATATTGATAAATGACATAGCAAAAGAAGGAATTTATGTACTGCAAATAGACCTGGAGCTTAAGGGACATTTCTGGTTTTCCTCAAAAGGGGTTAAAATGATAGAAGGAGCTACATATTTCGGACCTTGCTCTGAATAAAATACTTACAAGCAGAAAATCTGTCTTATCTGTATTCAAATTTTTCTCCGACTAATTTTTCATAAGCAGCCACATACCTGTCTGTAGTTTTATTGACAACATATTGCGGAAGTTTGGGTGGAACTGATTTTCTATCCCAATCGGTGCCCAAAAGATAATCTCTTACGTATTGCTTGTCAAAACTATTCTGCTGCTTTCCGGGTTCATATTCATCAAGCGGCCAGAACCTTGAAGAATCCGGGGTCAGCACTTCATCTGCTAAAATTATCTCATTGCCAACTGCGCCAAATTCAAACTTGGTATCAGCAATTATTATCCCTCTCCTTAAAGCATATTCAGAAGCTTTAAGATATATCTCTATGCTTTTGTTCATTAGAAAATCTACCACACTGGCTCCAAATATTTTTTTAGCTTTATTAATTGTAATAACAACATCATGCCCGGAGATCTCCTTCGTGGTTGGTGTAAAAATAGGCTCAGGCAACCTGTCACACATTTTTAAGTTGGGTGACAGTTTTGAGTCTCCAATTTGACCGCTTCTTCTGTATTCTTCCCATGCAGAACCAGCTATATACCCGCGTACAACACATTCTATAGGAAATATTTTTACTTTTTTTACAATAACAGATCTGCAATTTAAAGTGTCTTTATATTTTCTTAAAACCTTTGGAAACTTGTTAAAATCAGTCTCAATTAAATGATTGTTTATAATATCTTTTACAAAATGAAACCAAAAGATAGAAATTTTATTTAAAATTATCCCTTTTAATGGAATCAAAGAAGGTAAGATAAAATCAAATGCAGATATCCTGTCTGTAGTTACTATTAGAATCTCATTATTAAGAGTGAACATTTCTCTTACTTTCCCGCTTTTTAATTTCTTTAAATTTTCTATTTCTACTTCTTCTACTAATTTCATAGGCCCTCCAAATTTTATACTTTATATTTTGATTACTTAAGCAGCTTAGCCCGGTTTTTTAGTTCCTCTGGCAGTTAAATAAAATCTAATTAACTGCTCAGTCGCATTTTCCAATAATTTCCTGGAATTTTTAATAGCATCTTCCAGATTCATTGGTTTGTTTATAATAGAAAAATTTCCACTGAACAAGTTGTAGTTCTTACCATTAATATCGTCTCTGCTTATAAGCACCGAGCCATTTATGGTAATAACAGGCACATTGTATTTTTTTGCAAGCATGGCAACCCCGTATGCACTTTTCCCAAAAAAAGTTTGCCTGTCCAGTGCTCCTTCGCCAGTAATCACAAGGTCTGCTCCTTTTATCTTTTTATCCAGGCCTGTAGCATCAATCACTATATCAGCACCCGTCCTCAGCTTTGCGTTTAAAAATGCGGCAAATCCTGCTCCCAATCCACCTGCTGCTCCTGCCCCCTTTAAATTTTTTATATCCTTTCCAAGGTCCATCTTAACTACTTCAGCAAGATTAGCAAGACCCCTGTCCAGCTCTTCCACCATTTTTTCATCTGCTCCCTTTTGTGGACTGTAAACATAAGCTGCGCCATCTTTGCCGGTTAAGGGATTGTCAACATCACAAGCAATATCAAACCTGGCAGATTTAACAGATGGATGAATACTGCTCGTATCTATTTTTTTTACCTTCAATAGCTGCTTGCCGCCAAATCCTAAAATTTTTCCTCTGTCATCATAAAACTTAACTCCTAAAGCCTGTGCCATACCGATTCCACCATCAGTGGTTGCGCTGCCGCCTATTCCCACTATTACTTTTTTGCACCCCATGTCAAGAGCTTTTTTTATAAGCTGGCCTGTTCCATAGGTAGTAGTTTCCATCGGATTTCTATTTTTTTCTGGTACGAGCCAGAGCCCTGATGCTGAAGCCATCTCAATTACAGCAATATCCCCCCTGATTATCCCAAACTTTGCGCCAACAGGCTTTCCCAATGGACCCGTTACATTCAATTTTACATATCTGCCTTTTTCACTTTCTACCAGGGTTTCTACTGTTCCTTCGCCCCCGTCAGCCATTGGGCTTACTACTACTTCTATATTTTTGTCTATTTTTTTAATTGTGTCTTTTATGACATTGCATACTTCAAGTGCCGGCAGGCTGCCTTTGTATTTATCTGATGCAACTAAAATTTTAATCTTCAATAAAAGCTCCTGCCTTAGTTGATGATAGCTTCTTTCAGTGCATGTGAGCAAACACAGTCCCTCTTTTCCGGAACCTTCGGGATTGCCATAAAAAGCAGATTTCTTAATTTTTCAATATTTAATTCAAAAATTTTAATTATTTCTTTGGTCGTTACAGCTTTAATCTCGGGACGGCCCTCAAGTCCAACATCGTAGTCTGTTATAAGTGAAATATTTACATAACACATCTCCAGTTCTCTGGCTAAATAACATTCAGGATACTGCGTCATGCCTATAACTTCCCACCCCTGGCTGGAGAACCATTTACTCTCAGACTTTGTACTAAATCTTGGCCCCTGTATAATAACCGCTGTACCTTTATTGTGATATGTTATGCCAAGCTCATCAGCGCACTCTGCTATAATATTTCTAAGAACAGGACAGTATGGCTCAGCCATAGACATATGAGTGGTTTTAGGGCCATCATAAAAAGTATCAATCCTCCCCTTTGTTCTATCTACAAACTGGTCGCATATTACAAACTGCCCCGGTTTTACATGAGGCTGCAGGCTTCCGGATGCGCATGGTCCGAAAATATGTTTGACTCCAAGCTCTTTCATTGCATAAACATTTGCCCTGTAATTGATTTTATGAGGAGGAAGTACATGTTTTTTCCCATGTCTTGGAATAAAGGCAACATTTATGCCATCGAGTTCGCTTAATATTATCTTATCCGATGGCCTCCCGTAAGGAGTGTTTACATCAAACTCTTCTTTTACCTTTAAAAATGAATAAAATCCCGAACCTCCAAATACTCCAACATCAGCTTTTGGCAATCCTCTCATGCCTCTCCTCTCTCGTATTTATTTCTTTTTTAGCCCTCTTATAAAACCGCCGCGTATTTTATCCAGCATATAGCTTATTACAAAAACATTTGGGTCCTCTTTGCAAACCAGTCTGTTTAACTTTGGGAGACTGGCCTGCTTGCAGACAACATTAATAATTTCTACCTCTCCATCCTTGCCGGTGCCCATGTAGCAGGTAATCCCGAACCCTTCTTTTATAAGCATCCTTTTAATAGCCTCATTATACTTTTTGGAAATAATATTTGTACTTACAAGATTTCCTGACAGCTTCTCTGAAATAATAATGCCAATAATCGTCCCGGCTGCAAACCCTGCTCCATATGCGATTATGCCGTAGATATTGCCAAAATCACTGATTATTCTTGCTATGACTGATATAAAGATAGTTACTTCAAAAAAGCCGATAGTTGCGGCAATTGCTTTTTTTCTCCTTATTATCATGTTCACTCTTATAGTGCCCAGGCTAACATCAACTATTCTCGCAGTAAAAATTGCCAGCGACCACAGTATAGTATCTAACAAAACTTACCCCCATGTCACAAGTGCCATTAACTGTAAACTATTTTAACATTTACCTATGAAAATAAAATTGTTTTTTACAAAAAAGAACAGTCCGGCCTGCTAAAAATTTTTTATCAGTTTGAATCAGCGTCTAAAAAACTTTTTTATTTATTAAATCAGAAAGTACTTTTTCTGGACGTGCTCCAAAATGACTTATAACTTCAGAGGCAGCAATACTCCCAATCCTGCCGCATGTGCTAAGATCTTTGCCATTCGCTAAGCCATATAAAAATCCTGCTGCGTAAAGATCACCGGCACCGGTTGTGTCAACAAGTGCCGCAGGCGGGCGGGCTGCAACAGTATGCGTGCTGCCATTGCATGTAATTACTGAACCTTTTTCTGATCTTGTCAGAACACATATAATTTTCATGTCCCTGCATTTCTCCACAGCGCCTATAAATGATTTTTCACCAAACAAGGATTTTATTTCATCCTCGTTTGCAAAAAGAATATCTATGTAATTTTTTTTAACTAACTCTAAAAACTCTGCCCGGTAGCAGTTCACACATAAAAAATCTGACAAGCTAAGTGAAGTTTTGCCGCCATTTTTATGGGAAATTTCTATAGCTTTTAAAAATGCTTTTTTTGACTCTGCACCACCCCACAGATAACCTTCCAGATAAGTTATGCTTGAATCTGAAATAACATCCTCATCAATATCATCAGGTCCGAGAGTTTCTGATGCTCCAAGAAATGTGCTCATAGTCCTTTGGACGTCAGGAGTAACCAGCACAACACAATACCCTGTAGGTATCCCAACTTTTCCCTTTCTTATATTACAATTTACACCAAGACTTTTGAGGCCGCTTTCGAATACGTTTCCAAGTGGGTCATCTTTGACTTTGCCTATAAACGCAGTCTTGCTGCCAAATGAAGCAAGTCCTGCAATAGTGTTTGCGGCTGAACCTCCAGACATTTCTTTAACAATATCAATTTCACCATAAATCTGCCTTGCCTCATCCTCACTAACAAGCTGCATGCTTCCTTTTTTCATATTATGCTTTGCAAGAAAATCATCATCTACATTTGCTATGACATCAACGATTGCATTTCCAATTCCTACAACGCTGAATTTTTTATCTGGCATTTTGTATTTCCTTCCAATGTTTTCATTCAAGGGATAATAGACCAAAAATTATATTCTCCAATGCTCCACTTTCCAAATAGCCCATCGTTGGTATTGCATGTCTATTTTTAGAAGTGCTAAAATATAATACCAGTTTATGAAATCAAAATAAAATGTCAATTATCACAAACAAGATTAATTTTTAAAATTTTTAAGAAATTGCTAAAATACTATATTAAAATAACACTTGTGGCCACATGCTTTGAAAAACTGCTGACATGTGATTGAATAGTATTTAAATTTTTAAAATTAATCTGGAGGGTGCAGCAATGTTTAAGGTTCTGGATGTTAAAACTTCCCGCAGAGTAGAAATGGTAGATATTACTTTAAAAATAAACAGCCTTCTTCTCGGGTCCGGTATTAAAGATGGAGCCTGTCTTTTATTTGTGCCTCATACAACAGCAGGTATTACTATTAATGAAAATGCTGATCCATCCGTTGAGGCTGATATTATTCACAAATTAGACAGCCTTGTACCGGCACACAGCGGATACACACATGCTGAGGGCAATTCTGACTCTCATATAAAATCAACTGTTGTTGGACAATCAGTAAATTTAATTGTAGATGGAGGAAGGATAGTCCTTGGAACCTGGCAGGGCATATTTTTCTGTGAATTTGACGGACCAAGGAACAGAAAACTTTACATAAAGTTTATAGAAACATAACTAAACCATACACAGTAAAGGCATTGCAATGACTTTATTTGACCAGTTGGAAACTAAAGAAAAAAAATTCTTTTCTTACTCTCCGCTCGCTGACAGAATGAGGCCTTCCAGTCTGGAAGAATTCATCGGGCAGAAGCATCTTGTGGGCAAAGGTAAAATACTGCAAAAAATTATAGCTGAAGACCAACCTTGTTCCATGATTTTTTGGGGTCCTCCGGGCAGTGGAAAAACTACACTTGCTAAAATTATTGCAAATAAAACCAGATGCAAATTTATATCATTTTCTGCCGTAACTTCAGGCATTAAGCAAATAAAAGAAGTTATGGAGATAGCAAGGTTTGAACAAAAAGAACACAATAAAAAAACTCTGCTGTTTGTAGATGAAATTCACCGTTTTAATAAAGCACAGCAGGATGCATTTTTACCATTTGTTGAAGATGGAACAATAATTCTAATTGGTTCAACTACTGAAAATCCATCATTTGAAGTAATTTCAGCTCTCCTTTCAAGATGCAAGGTATTTGTTTTAAACAAGCTTACAGCTGATGAAATAGTTATCCTTCTAAACAGAGCTGTTGCAGACAAGGAAAGAGGTTTTGGTAAGTATAATATAAAAATTGACAAAAAAACTACAAGTTTTATAGCACAATATTCTGATGGTGATGCAAGAGTAGCATATAACATACTGGAATTAGCCGTAAACTCGTTTAATAAAAATGAAAAATTATCAGAGATGCTGCTGGATATTAAGCTAATTGAAAATATCACCCAAAAAAGAGCTTTGATGTATGATAAGCATGGTGAGGAGCACTTTAATTTAATTTCTGCCCTCCATAAAAGCCTGAGGGGAAGCGACCCGGATGCAGCAGCCTACTGGACAATCAGGATGTTGGAAGGCGGCGAGGATCCGCTATATATAATCAGAAGAATGGTAAGATTTGCTTCTGAAGACATAGGGCTTGCAGACCCTAATGCAATGCAGGTTGCAATTGCAGCAAAACAAAGTTTTGAGTTTATAGGCCCGCCTGAGGGATATCTTGCCATTATAGAAGCTGCGGTTTACCTTGCACTTGCTCCAAAAAGCAACTCACTTTACACAACATATAAAAAAGTAAAAAATGATGTAGAAAAATTTGGATCCCTGCCTGTTCCCTATCACATAAGAAATGCTCCCACAAGGCTGATGAAAGAAATAGGATACTCCAGAGGATACAAATACGACCATGACTATGACGAAGGAGTATCAAGTCAGTCCTATCTTCCGGAAAAACTGTTAAAGGAAAAATACTATACACCTGCCGGAAGAGGATATGAAAAAGAGCTAATAGACAGATTAAAAAAAATTAGCAAATTAAGACAAAACAAAGATTAAGATCACACTTTACTATCCTTTAATCAGTATCTCAGCAATTTGAATTGCATTTAGAGCGGCACCTTTTCTTAGCTGATCACCTACTACCCACATACTGATGCCATTAGACGAAGATATATCCTCTCTCAGCCTGCCAACATAAACATCATCCTTATTTGAAGAGTTTAAGGTTGTAGGGTAAACAGCATTTTTAAAATCATCCATCAGTTTTATTCCATCTGCCTTATGCAGTGCGTCTCTTACCGCCTCTAAAGAAAGCTCATCTTTTGTCTCTATGCTTAAAGATTCTGAATGAGAAGTAAAAACAGGCACCCTGGCCGCAGTTGCAGAAATTTTCATGCTGTAATCATTAAATATTTTCTGTGTTTCATGCACCATCTTCATTTCTTCCTTTGTATAACCATTATCTAAAAATATATCTATATGAGGGATTACATTAAATGCAATCTGCACAGGAAATGTTTTACACCTGACACTGCCGCTTTTCTCACATATTATTTTTCTTGTTTGTTCTTCCAGCTCTGCAATACCGCCTGCCCCAGCACCTGAAACAGCCTGGTAGGTTGAAACAATTACCCTTTTTATTGGTGAAATGTCATAAATAGGCTTTAGGGCAACCACCATTATAATAGTTGAACAGTTCGGATTAGCTATAATGCCATTATGTGAAAAAATATCATCAGCATTTACCTCGGGGACTACAAGAGGAACATCTTTTTTCATCCTGAAGGCGCTGCTGTTATCAATAACCACCGCTCCACTTTCTACAGCACATTTTGCAAATTCTTTAGAAATTGAAGCACCTGCCGAAAATAATGCTATATCTATATTTTTAAAGGAATTTTTGCCAAGCTCCTTTATCTCCAATTCTTGTCCGCTGAAAGATACCTTCTTGCCTGCCGAGCGATGAGAGGCAAGCGGCAAAAGGTTTCCTACCGGAAACCTGCGCTCTTCAAGTATTGAAAGAAAAACTTTCCCAACAGCACCGGTTACTCCTGCTATGGCTATATTATATTTACGCAAAAACCCCTCCGTTTTTATATTTTCGCCTAATTTATTTTTCACAAGATGAGTCTTAAGGGATTATTATTTATCAAGAATAAATCCCTTATGCAGTACCCTTACTGCTTTCCTTGTTTTTTCTTTGCGGATAACACATGAAATTCTTATAGGAGACGTGCTTATCATTTCTATATTTATATCCTGCTGCCCGAGCAAGTCAAACATCTTGGCAGCAACTCCCGGATGTGTCTGCATGCCTGCTCCAACTATTGAAACTTTTGCAACTTCTGTATCTATTCCAATTTTTCCAATGCCCAGCTTATCCTTTATGTCTTCAAGAACTTTGCGTGCCGCATTCAAATCCTCATTTTTAATTGTAAAAGAAATTGTAGCTAAATTATTTTCACTAACATTTTGAACTATTAAATCTACATTTACATTTTTATCCGCCATCCCCCCAAATAACTTAGCGGCTATTCCGGGCTTATCATAAAGTCCAAAAATAGATATTTTTACCTGATTAGTGTCATGGGTTACTCCAGAAATAAGCGGCTTTTCCATTTTTTTATCACTGTCTTTAATATCCATAATCCACGTCCCCTTTATATCATTAAAACTTGACCTAACATGCAGAACAATACTGTGTTTTTTTGCAAATTCTGCTGCGCGCAAATGCAGAACTTTTGCCCCCGAAGATGCAAGCTCCAGCATCTCATCGTACGACATTGTCTCTATCTTGTTGGAATTAGACTCTACTCTGGGGTCTGCGGTAAAAACACCATCCACATCTGTATAAATTTCACAATATTTCGCACCAAGTACTGAAGCCAGTGCAACTGCAGTTGTATCAGAGCCTCCTCTTCCCAATGTCGTAATTTCACCTGCAGGCGTTGTTCCCTGAAATCCAGCTACTACAATGATTTTGTTGCTGCCAAGTTCCTTGAGCAACCTTTCTTTGTCAACACTTAAGATTTTTGCATTTGAGTAAACATCGTCAGTTAAAATCCCCGCCTGTTTTCCAGTTAAAGACATACAATCATATCCCTTCTCCTGGATAGCCATTGAAAGCAAGGCCATTGACACCTGTTCACCTGTTGACATAAGCATATCCATTTCCCTGTGTGAAGGATTTTTACTGATACTGGATGCAATGTTGATTAGATTGTCAGTAGCATCACCCATTGCCGATACTACGGCAACAACACTGCACCCAGAAAGTTTGGCAGTTATAACTTTATCAGCAGCCTTTTTTATTTTATCTGTATCACTGATAGATGTGCCGCCAAATTTCATAATAATTATATCTTTTTTTTCTTTTGCTCCTATACCCATAGGCCCCCTCATCATTTATAAGTTTATGCTTGAGTTATTTTGCTTCAGCCATTTTTTTATAACTTTCGTACTTTTCCCTTGCTTCAATTTCTGCCTTTTTAAATAATTTCTTTGCATTTTCAGGGAACGTCTTTACAAGAGATGAATATCTTACTTCACCCATCAGGAAATCTTCAAATGATTCTTTTGGCTCGCCTGAATCCAGTATAAAAGGATTTTTACCTTCTTTTTTAAGTTCCGGGTTGTACCTGTACAAATGCCAGTACCCCGAATCTACAGCCTGTTTTTCCCGCAGCTGGGTATGGCCCATTCCAATCTTTATTCCATGATTAATACATGGAGAATACGCTATAATAAGTGATGGACCTTTGTACTTTTCAGCCTCTACAAATGCCTTCAGTGTTTGGTTTTTATTTGCTCCCATTGCAACCTGTGCAACATACACATATCCATATGTTACCGCCATTAACCCAAGGTCTTTCTTTTTAACTTTTTTACCTGATGCAGCAAATTTTGCTACTGCCCCTGTCGGTGTTGCTTTTGAAGCCTGGCCACCCGTATTTGAATATACTTCTGTATCATAAACAAGCACATTTACATCATCTCCTGATGCGAGAACGTGATCAAGCCCGCCATATCCTATGTCATATGCCCAGCCGTCACCGCCAAATACCCATATAGACCTTTTAACCAGATAATCTTTGATCCCAAGTATTTTGTTTCTAAGTATATCGGCTTTTTTATCTCCAATATCTTTTTTTAGCAGCTTGAGTATTTTAGCTGCTGACTCTCTGCTTGCCTGCCCATCATCTTTCCCTAAAATCCATTCATTAATTGCTTCCTTTAAAGCAGGGCTTATTTTCATACCAGCCAATTCTCTCATTAAAATCTCCAGTTTGTCTCTCAGCTGACTGGTTCCCAATAAAATGCCATATCCATATTCTGCATTATCTTCAAACAAAGAGTTTGCCCATGCAGGTCCTCTTCCTTCTGCGTTTGTAGTATATGGAGTTGATGGCGCTGAAGCGCCCCATATAGATGAACAGCCTGTTGCATTTGTTATAACCATCCTGTCTCCAAAAAGCTGTGTGGCAAGTTTTGCATATGGAGTCTCGCCGCATCCTGCGCACGCCCCTGAAAATTCAAAAAGCGGCTGTTTGAACTGGCTGCCCTTTACTGTAGTCGGCGGTACTGCATCCTCCTTTACAGAAACGCTCGATGCATAATCCCAATTTTTTATTTGCTCTTCTTGCGTGTCAAGCGGCTTCATAATAAGGGCTTTGTTTTTAGCAGGACAAATATCAGCGCAATTTCCGCACCCTGTACAATCAAGAGCACTCACCTGGATACGGTAATTGAATTGATCCAGTCCCTTCCCTTTTGCCTTTGCAGTTTTAAATCCATCAGGCGCATCTTTGGTTTCCTTTTCTGTCAGAAGCACTGGTCTTATTACAGCGTGAGGACACACAAACGAGCATTGGTTGCATTGTATGCAGTTTTCAATCTGCCACTCAGGAATCTTAACTGCTGTTCCACGTTTTTCGTACGCAGTAGTTCCACTGGGAAATGTGCCATCCTCGGCTCCTGAAAATGCGCTAACAGGAATATTGTCTCCCTCCTGTCTAATCATCATCCTAAAAACGTTCCTGATAAAATCAGGTTCTTGCGCTTCTATAGTATCGGCATCATCAGCTGCATTTCCCCATGAAGCAGGAACATCAATCCTAACAAGTGAATCAATCCCCCGGTCAACTGCCCTGTAGTTCATCTCGACAATATTTTTACCTTTTTTCCCGTATGTCTTCTCTATTGCTGCTTTTATATATTTAACAGCATCTTCTATTTTTATAACATTTGCCAGTTTAAAGAAGGCAGACTGCATAATCATATTTATTCTGGTTCCAAGCCCAATTTCTTCAGCTATGCCTGTTGCATCAATTATATAGAAATTTACATTATGGTCAGCCATATATTTTTTCATTTTGGCTGGCAATTTTTCATCAAGCTCATCTTTTGCCCACTGGCAGTTCAGAAGAAACGTGCCGCCATCTTTTAGATCTTTAAGCAAATCATACTGATTTACATAACTTTGTTTATGGCAGGCTATAAAATCAGCATTGTTTATAAGGTATGTAGATTTTATTGGGCTCTTTCCAAATCTTAAGTGAGAGATTGTAAGACCACCGGATTTTTTGGAATCATATGCAAAATATCCCTGAGCATAAAGGTCCGTATTGTCTCCAATTATTTTTATGGCATTTTTGTTTGCTCCAACCGTACCATCGGAACCAAACCCCCAGAACTTACACATAACTGTTCCTTCTGGCTCTGTGGCAATATTTTCTTTTACCTCAAGCGACGTATGCGTTACATCATCATTTATTCCAATGGTAAATCCATCTTTTGGACCGGAAAGCTTTAAGTTATCAAATACAGCCTTTATCTGTGAAGGTGTTGTATCTTTTGACCCAAGCCCGTATCTCCCGCCAACTACAACAGGCTTGTTTTCCATTGTATAAAATAAAGTTTTTATATCCTGATACAACGGCTCACCTAATGCGCCCGGCTCTTTTGTCCTGTCAAGTACTGCTATTTTCTTTACTGTTTTTGGAAGCACATCAAGAAAATATTCTTTTGAGAACGGCCTGTAAAGATGCACCTTTATAAGGCCGATTTTTTCTCCCATTTTATTTAAGTAGTTTACTGTCTCATCAATAGTATCCGTAACAGAACCCATCGCTACAATTACATACTGTGCATCTTTTGCTCCAACATAGTTAAACGGCTTGTATTCCCTGCCTGTTAACTTGCTTATTTCTTTCATATAACCTGTAACTATTCCCGGTACTTTTTCGTAAAATCTGTTTGAAGATTCTCTTGCCTGGAAAAATATATCAGGATTTTGTGCTGTTCCTTTTGTTACAGGATGCTCAGGATTTAATGCTCTGTTTCTAAACTGCGCCACTGCATCATAGTCAAGCAACTTTTCAATGTCTTTGTAATCCATAACTTCAATCTTTTGAATTTCGTGTGAGCTTCTAAAACCATCAAAAAAATGCAGAAAAGGAACTCTTGACTTTATCGCAGAAAGGTGTGCAATTGCGCCAAGATCCATAATTTCCTGAACTCCTCCTGATGCAAGCAGTGCAAAACCAGTCTGTCTTGCTGCCATTACGTCTGAGTGGTCTCCAAATATGGAAAGAGCATGTGTTGCAAGCGTACGCGCACTTACATGAAATACTGCCGGCAAAAGCTCGCCAGAAATTTTATACATATTTGGAATCATTAAAAGAAGCCCCTGTGACGCAGTGAATGTCGTAGTTAAAGCTCCTGCCTCAAGCGCACCGTGGACAGCACCGGAAGCGCCTCCTTCTGATTGAAGCTCGCTCACCTTGACTGCCTGGCCAAATATGTTTTTCTTACCATGTGCGGCCCATTCATCTACATATTCCCCCATAGCGGAAGATGGTGTAATTGGATATATGGCAGCTACCTCAGTAAGCGCATAAGCAATGTAAGCAGCCGCCATATTGCCATCCATTGTTTTCATTGTTTTCTTTTTTTCCATTAGCTCATATCTCCTTGTATAATAATTTATGATTTCATTGCCAAATATTTAGTCTAATAAATAAGACTTGATCAACAAAAAACAGTCATAAAAAAATACCCGTTAAATCATATAAAATATAATCCAAAATGGCAACAAGCAAAGTGCTGCAAACAGGAAATTTTAATTGACAATAGATACTTTCGTACTAGAGTGCTGTATAAAATTTATTTTATTTAGATAAAATAAATAATAAGCTTTCCAATTTGATATACAATAAGTGATACAACCCAGGCAATCATTAGCGTATAACCAATCTGAAACAACACTTCCTTCATACCTGCTTCCATCCTAAATATTGTCAGTGCCGCCATACATGGAAACATTAGCAGAATAAACAACATAAAACTTAAACCTACCAGCGGATTGTACTCGCTTGCCAGTTTATCTCTAAAAGATCCAGACTCTTCATCTGCTTCTGTGATACTAAGGAGAGTTCCCATCGTGGATACCACAACCTCTTTTGCAGCAATGCCGGACATAGCTGTAACTGTCAATTTCCAATCAAACCCGAGGGGTTTAAATACCGGTTCAATAAAATGTCCTGCCCGTGATGCTATCGTATAGCTCATCTCTTCTCTTGCCATATCACCCTTTATTGCTGCAATATTCTCCTCAAGATCTTCTTTGGAAACCTCCCCTGATTTAAAAGCTTCATTCTGACTTTCTATCTCTGCTTTATAATCCTTGGAATAATTATCACCAATTATTGGGAATGTAAATAGCGCCCACATTACTACAGATATAACCAATATTACTGTTCCTGCCTTCTTTAAATAAAGTCTCGTCCGCTCCCACATATGAATCATTACCCCTTTAAAAGTTGGGATACGGTAAGGTGGAAGTTCCATAACAAATGGAGACGGTTCGCCCTTGAATCTTGTTGACCTGAGCAGTTTTGCCATAGATATCATGGTTAGAACACCAATCACATAAATCAAAAAAATAACATTTCCAGCATATTTGGGAAAGAATGCTCCTGCCAAAAGAATATATACTGGCAGTCTGGCCCCACAGCTCATAAATGTAGTAACATGCATTGTTACAAGCCTATCCCTTTTATTTTCTATTGTCCTTGCCGCCATATAAGCTGGAACGGTACATCCAAATCCAATCAGCATAGGGATAAAAGATTTTCCGTGCAGGCCAATTTTATGCATCATCCTGTCTGTAACAAAAGCTGCCCTTGCCATATATCCGCTGTCCTCAAGTACTGCAATGCATATGAACAGCAGCATAATGTTCGGGGTAAATGTCAACACCCCTCCCACACCGCCTATAATACCGTCAACTACAAATGATTGTAAAAGGCCTTCTGGTATAAAACTTTCTGCGAGATTAGCAAGTTTGCCAAATCCAATATCTATCCACTTCATCGGGTAAGCCCCAATTGTAAACACAAATTGAAACATCAGCCACATCAGAATAGCAAATATTGGAAGTCCGAGTATCCTATTTGTTATTACTTTATCAATTTCATCACTTATAGTTGTTTTGTCTGCATGAATCTCCTCGTATGATTCTTGCAGAGCTCCATTGATAAAGCCATATCTTGCATCTGCTATAATAGTTTCAGGCGGGTCCCTTAATATGCTCTTTATGTGAGCTATGGAATCATCTACTGCTTTTTCAATGCTGCTATATTCAGAACTACTGCCAAGCTTTTTCTTAACTTCCTGTATTACTTCCCTGTCCTGCTCAAGCAGCTTTACAGCTAACCATCTTAAATTAAACTTATCGGAAAGTGGTTTATTGCTGATTAAAATTTTTTCAATTTTTTCTATTTCATTTTCTATTTCCTCTCCGTATCTAACAACTACATTCTTTCCATTTTCTCTTTTTTCTACTGTTTTTATTACTGAATCCAGCAAGCCAGACATACCTTTTTTCTTGTGGCCAATGGTTTCTACAATAGGAACGCCCATCAGTTCAGAAAGAAGTTTTATATCAATTTTTTTTCCGCTGCTTTTTGCAACATCTGTCATGTTAAATGCAAAAACCAGTGGGGCCTTTAGTTCAATTAATTGTACTGCAAGATATAGATTTCTCTCAAGATTGGATGAATCAATTACATCTACTACTACATCAGGTTTTTCGTTTATAACAAAATTTCTTGCCACAATTTCATCCAGCGAATAAGCTGTCAGGCTATACGTACCAGGCAGGTCAACAACATTTATCTTATATCCTTTGTACCTTGTCTCCCCGGTCTTTTTCTCTACTGTTACTCCCGGATAATTACCAACATGCTGTCTTGCCCCGGTTAGATTATTAAAAATTGTAGTTTTGCCTGAATTAGGGTTCCCAGCAAGCGCAATGGTTATTTCCCGCTCCATTTTTCAGCCTCTCTGATTATTATTTTTCTTGCCACTCCCATTCCTATAGCTATTCTTGCCCCTTTTACCAGCAAGGTTACAGGACCTCCTCCCGATTCGTTAAGTACAGAAAAAGTCTCGTTTGGCACCATCCCTATTGCATACAGACGACTTCTTAATCCATGCCCTCCGCTAATGTGGGAAATCACATATTTTTTTCCGGGGAGCGCATCTGCAATTGTTAAAAGCTTTTGTCCTGCCGGTTTAGTCATTTATTATCTCCACTCCTATGCGCTTACGCTTGTCTGGCTTTTCTACATCGTTTTTAAAACAGGATTCAAGTGTTTTTTTATGCTTTACAAAGCAGTTAAAACTTTTAAGCCATAAGGGATATTCTTCCTGGCATGCTTCAATAAATTTGACAAATTTAACCATCCTGCCTAAAGTTTCCTTACTTAAGTAATGCTCTATGCTGCAGGCATCTCTTGCTGATACCGCATGACTGATACCAAGTATTTCATTGAAAAATTTAAAAATATCTTTGTGTTTTCTATATATGATCTTAGCTCTTTTTGTACCCTCTTTGGTAAGCTCCAGATAGCCATATCTTTCGTGGACAGCCAGATCCTTGTCAGCAAGTTTTCCGATAGCATCCACCACTGATGGTGTCTTCACATTTAAAAACTTAGCAATGTCTTTTATTCTTACTACCTTTTTTTCCTGGCTTATTATATGTATTGCTTCCAGGTAATCTTCCATGCTTTGTGTTAACGCATCCATTTGCAACCTCTTGCATGATTAACCTATAAATGTTAGTTACGTCTAACTATAGCATCAAAAGCACAGTACGCCAACTATTTGCCAATTTAAATTTAGAGGGAATACAAGCAAAATAAGAGCTTGTAGATTGTGCTTTCCGGCTGGAGGAGAGAGAGGGATTTGTTCTTTCGTCTCACTTCGTTCGCTGCAGAGACGCAGACTCCCTCGCCTTCGTCTCAGTCCGTCTTTTCAAATCCAGCAAACATGGATCCACCATGTTTGCACTTATTGGTTCCGATATGTTTGGAATTTTACTGTGATTTACTGGAGGAGAGAGAGGGATTTGTTCTTTCGTCTCACTTCGTTCGCTGCAGAGACGCAGAC
>CAYMPQ010000023.1:14888-22122 GCA_964392345.1 uncultured Actinomycetota bacterium | reverse complement strand
TAATGCCGAATTTAATATCTGAATCAGAAGTAGAAAATCATATATTGGAACTTCTTTCAACTTTAGGTTATGAAATAAGGTTTGGACCAAATATCTCTCCAGATGGAATTTATAAGGAAAGACACACTTACTCACAAGTACTGCTAGTCGACAGGTTATTTGATTCTTTAAGAAATATTAACCAGAATGTCAAAGAATCTGAACTGGAAGAAGTATATAAAAAGCTCACAAGAAATGAATCCCAGGACCTAACAACAAATAATAAGAACCTCCATAATTATTTAACTGATGGCACAGATATTGAAACAAGGGATAGCTCAAATAGAATTGTAGGTAAAAAGATATGGCTCATTGATCATAATGATCCTGGCAATAACGACTTTTTAGCAGTTAATCAGTTTACAGCTATAGAAAAAGATAAAACCCGAAGACTTGATATAGTCATATTTATTAATGGTATTCCCCTTATATTTTTTGAGCTTAAGAATCCAGTAGATGAAAATACAGATATAAAATATGCATATAACCAGCTTCAAACCTATAAATTTGAACTGCCGTCTTTATTCAAATTCAATGAGATACTTGTAATTAGTGATGGCTGCTTTGCAAAAGCGGGCACCATTTCTTCAGAATATGAGCGCTTTATGCCATGGAAAAGCACAGACGGGAAAAATGTAATTTCCAGTAATGCAGAGCAGTTAAAAATACTAATAAATGGAATATTTAATAAAAAAACTATTATTGATTTAATTTCTCATTTTATTGTCTTTGAAAACGAAGAAGGAAAATACACAAAAAAGCTGGCTTCCTACCATCAATATTTTGCAGTAAACAAAGCAGTTGAAAAAACAATTGAAGCTGCAGGCGAAAAAGGTGACAGAAGAACTGGTGTTATTTGGCATACACAAGGTTCAGGTAAAAGCCTTACCATGGTGTTTTATACAGGAAAATTAGTCTTAACCCTAAATAATCCTACAGTTGTTTTGCTAACAGATAGAAATGATTTAGACGATCAGCTATTTGGTGTATTTTCAAGATGCTCTGATATTTTGCGTCAGACCCCAGTTCAGGCAGACTCAAGAGACAGACTAAAAAAACTTCTATCAGTAGCAAGTGGAGGAATAATATTTACTACAATTCAAAAATTCTTTCCTGATGAAAAAGGTGCCAAATATCCGATGCTTTCAGAAAGGTCTAATATAATTGTAATTGCCGATGAAGCCCATAGAAGCCAGTATGACTTCATAGATGGATTTGCCCGCCATATGAGAGATGCTCTCCCTAATGCTTCCTTTATAGGTTTTACCGGGACTCCGCTTGAAAGAGATGATAAAAATACGCCTGAGGTTTTTGGAAATTATATTGATATTTACGATATAGAGCGCGCAATTGCCGATGGCTCAACGGTAAGTATTTATTATGAAAGCAGGCTTGCAAAACTAAAACTAAATGAAAATGAAATACCTAAAATAGATAAAAGATTTGATGAAGTTACCGAAGGTGAAGAAGATGATGAAAAAACTAAGCTAAAAAGCAAGTGGGCTAAACTTGAGGCAATAGTTGGCTCAGAAAAAAGATTAGCGCAGGTTGCAAATGATATAGTAGGCCATTATGAGAAAAGGCAGAAAGCTTTGGACACAAAGGCAATGATAGTTTGCATGTCCAGAAGAATTTGCATTGATTTGTACAATGAAATAATAAAGCTGAGGCCAGGCTGGCATGACGAAGATGTAAATGTGGGTGTTATAAAAATAATTATGACAGGCTCAGCAGGAGACCCGCAAGACTGGCAGAAACATATTTATACAAAAGAGAAAAAGAGATTTTTAGCAGACAGATTTAAAGATCCAAAGGATAGCTTTAAGATCGCAATTGTAAGGGATATGTGGCTTACCGGTTTTGATGTGCCCTGCCTTGCCACAATGTATATAGATAAACCCATGAGGGGTCACAACCTTATGCAGGCAATAGCAAGGGTAAACAGGGTTTACAAAGACAAGCCAGGAGGTTTAATCGTAGATTATATAGGCATTGGATATGATTTAAAGAAAGCAATATCAGATTATACTGCAAGCGGTGGAAAAGGTAAGCCTGTTATTGATAAAGAAGAAGCAGTTGCAGTTTTAAAAGAAAAATACGAAGTGCTAAAGGCAATAATCCATGGATATGATTATTCTAAAATTTTTAAAGCAAGTTATGGCGAGAAAATGAAAATAATTCAGGGGGCAATAGATTTTATTGTTTCTGATGAAGATAAAAAAGAAAGATTTTTAAAATATAGCCTTGAGCTGTCAAAAGCATACGCCTTATCAGTTCCGCATCCCGATGCTTTAAAACTTGCTGATGAAGTTGCTTTTTTTGAAGCAGTAAAGTCAAGAATAAATATAATTACAAGAATTCCTGCTGACAGAAAGGAAGAAATCGAGCAGGCTGTAAAGCAGATAGTATCAGAAGCTATTACTACAACTGAAGTTATTGATGTATTTGCAGCGGCAGGGCTCAAAAAACCTGATGTATCAATTCTATCTGATGAGTTTTTGTTTGAAGTTAAAAAACTAAAACATAAAAATTTAGCAATAGAACTATTAAAGAGACTGATAAATGATGAGATAAAAATAAAGGCAAGAAAAAATCTGGTTAAATCAAAAGAATTTTCAGAAATGTTAGAAGAGGCAGTAAAGAGATATCACAATAAAACTATAGAATCTGCCCAAATAATTGAAGAGCTTATAAAGCTGGCTAAAGAAATAAGAGAATCAGATAAAAGGGGAGAAGAACTGGGGCTAACAGAAGATGAGCTTGCATTTTATGATGCTTTAGAGACAAACGATAGTGCAGTAAAAGTACTTGGCGATAAAATACTAAAAGAAATTGCAAGAGAGCTGGTTATAACTGTTAGGAAAAATCTTACAATTGACTGGAATATTAGAGATAATGTAAAAGCCCACCTAAGATCACAAGTAAAAAGGATTCTTCGCAAACATAATTATCCACCAGATAAGCAGGAAAAAGCTACCAAAACGGTAATTGAGCAAACTGAGTTTTTATGCAGAGATTGGAATGGAAATGATTGATTTAAAATATTTAAAATTATTTTAAATATAGGAGTTAAAATGTTAGGTGCATAATTTTCTGTAAATTTTATTACTAAGGGAGGGAAACGATAATGGCTTATCAGGTAAAAATATCTATTATGGAAATTGAGCCAGTAATCTGGAGAAGGCTTAGAATACCAGGCAACATCACATTTCAGCAACTACATCAGATAATTCAGGCTGCTTTCGGGTGGCTTGATTATCACCTGTACAAATTCGAGTTTGATAAAATAGTAATTACAATCCCAGATGACCAATATGCCCCAGGTGAATTATATGGAGAGGATATTACAGAACTGGATTCAGAAGTTACTAAAATCAACCAGCTCTTTGATGCTAATGATAGATGTGCATATGAGTATGACTTTGGTGATTCATGGAATCATGAGATTACTGTAGAAAAACGCTTAAAGGATACCAAAAAGAATAGAATTCCTGAATGTATTGGTGGCGCAAGGTTTAGACCTCCCGAGGATGTTGGGGGTACAGGCGGATATGAGGATTTTGTTAAAATAATTAAAGACCAGAAGAATCCTGAACGGGAAGATATGCTTTCCTGGGCTGAAAAAGATACAAGAGGCCGTATTTATAATCCCGGTTATTTCAATATAAATGAAGCAAACAGGCGGCTTTTATATGCTCTTGAAAATGATATTGAATCAGCAGAAAAGCTATTAACTGGCAATGGACTTACAGGCACTGTTAAATGGGGATGGTCGGATACATGTATAGAGGTAAACGGTAAACGATACAGTCTGGAACAGATTGGGGATATGCTTCTGAGGTTAGGTGAAGATAGCATTGTGACAATTAAAGTAAAACCAGCCAGTAGGGGATATTAGACCTCATATGTTAAGATGGTGTCCCTGGGCAGACTCGAACTGCCGACACCAGGATTAGGAATCCTGTGCTCTATCCACCTGAGCTACAGGGACACAATACATACATGATATTAGCATAATATAGAAATTATGCTAAATCTTAAAATGCCTAAAGAATATTAGCAGAACTAATTTTTACTGTCAAAATTAATCATCTTCAAGTGATAATTTTATAATTTTTTCAACTAGCTCTTCAAAAGATATGCCTGCTTCTTCAGCAGCCATTGGAAGCAGACTGGTATCAGTCATTCCGGGCGAAGTGTTTAGCTCTAAAACGTAAGGTATTTTTTCTTTTTTGTCTAAAATAATGTCAACTCTTGAAAGTTTTGAACATTTTAAAACATCATGAACATGAGCGGCTGTTTCTTTTACTTTCTCTGTTAATGACTGTGGCAGGCGGGCAGGAACAAAGTAGTTGGTTTTACCAGGTGAATACCTTGATTCAAAATCAAAAAAATCTTTCTCCGGGACGATTTCCACAACAGGAAGTATCTGAGGGTTATCTTTCCCAATGATGCTGATAGCAAGTTCGGTCCCATAAATAAATTTTTCTATAATTACTTTTTTACTGTATCCCAGAGCAGAAATTATTGCATCAGGTATGTCTTCCTGTTTTTTTACAATTTTTACACCAAGAGCAGAGCCTTGTGCCGATGGCTTTACCACAAGAGGCAGGCCTAAATTTTCTGTTACAAGGGGTAGAAGCTTAGATGCCCCAAGTTCCATAAATGAGCTTTCATTTAAAAAATAAAATGGCGGGGTTGGGATATTATGGCTTACAAGGCTCTGTTTGGAGATTATTTTATCAAAGCTTAAAATATTTGAATAAACACCAGGCCCTGTATATGGAATGTTCAGCAGTTCCAGTATTTCCTGGATAGTCCCATCTTCACCATCTTTCCCATGCAGTGCAATATATGCCAAATCTATTTTTTCTGATGTCAGGTTGTCAACTATAGATTCATCTATGTCTAATTTTGTTACACTATACCCTAATTTTTTTAAGGCGCCATAAACCCTGTGGCCGCTTTTTAATGAAATTTCCCTTTCAAGAGATCTGCCACCCATTAGTACTGCTATATTTTTTTTCATTTTCATCACTCTTTTTCGATTTTAATAATAAATATTCATAAACCGTAATCCTGCAAAATAATTGAATTTCAGCGGTCTTTTTATTTGAAACTTCTATAAAGCTTGATCTTGTCTTTTATTATTTTTGATAAAATTTTTATCCCCTTTTCTATGCTTTCTGTATTTTCTGAACAGAAAGCAAGTCTTGCTTCGTTCCGTCCCCTGTTATCTGCATAAAAACCGCTTCCGGGGACGTATGCTACCTTATTTCTTATTGCATCAGCTAAAATTTCCTTTGTGTCCAGAAACTCTGGAAGCTTTAACCACACAAAAAATCCGCCTTCTGGCTTGGACCAGCTTGCCCCGGGAGGAAAATGATCTTCCAGTGTTTTAATCATGATATCTCTTCTGGCTGAGTAGATTTTAATAAAATCTACGACATTTTCTTTCCAGCATGGATCTGAAAAATACTCATAGGCAATTCTCTGTGAAAAAGAACTGGTACAAAGATCAGCAGACTGAACTGCCAGTGTTAGTTTTTCAAGTATTGGGTGTGGAGCTGCGACCCATCCTATCCTGAATCCTGGAGCAAAAATCTTTGAAAGAGTACTTATATAGACAACATTTTGGTTGCTGCTTTTAATATCGAGTTCTTTTATAGATGGGACCGGCTTTCCTTCAAATCTAAGCATCCCGTAAGGGTTGTCTTCTATAATTAATGTATTATATTTTTTTGCAAGAGACAGCATTTTTTTCCTTCTGCTGAGGCTTAGAGTATATCCTGATGGATTAGAGAAATTTGGCACGACGTATATAAACTTTACCTGGATATTTTTATTTTCTAATTCTTTGAGTTTTTGCTCTAATTCTGAGGTAATAATTCCATTGCTGTCAACAGGGATACTTACAATTTTTGGCTCATAGGATTTAAAAGAATTCAATGCGCCTGTATAACCCGGTGACTCAACAATAATGTGATCGCCGGGATTGATAAAAATTTTTGCCAGCAGGTCAAGAGCTTGCTGTCCGCCTGTGGTTACGACTATATCTTCTTCATTTGCGTCTATATTCTCAAGTTTCATGACTTCTGCAAGCTTTGTCTTTAGAGGATAGTAGCCATCAGAGCTTCCGTACTGGAGGCTTATATCACCATCCATTTTTAATGCCCTTCGGATATATCTCTCCAATTTTTGATAATTTAGAGCTCTAACCTCAGGCAATCCTCCTGCGAAAGAGATAATATCAGGTCTTGCAGACAACGAAAGCAGATCCCTTATTTCTGATGAGAACATCAGGGCTACTCTACTAGCGTATAGATGTTTCCAGTGATCAAGTATGATTTCTTTACTCATGATAATTATTTTACCTTACATGCTTAATCCAGTTTTAATTACTTTGTAGTAATATATATGAAAAGCTTGAAAAATTCAAAAATTAAATAAAGTTTAAAGAATATCCAATGGTGTTATAATTAATGCTAAACAAAATAATAAAAATATTTTTAATTGCAACAAGCCTATGAATATGAATTTTAAATCAGTGAACATAAAGGATATTAGTCTGGAACAATTAGAAAAATTAAATATTAAATGTGTCAACTGCAACTATTGGTTTGATGCTGAAAATACTAATTTCATAGAGGAACTTTGTAAAAACCGGGATGTCTGGAATTTGCTTAAAAGTAAAATATTTGAAAAAAGAAATAAAAATAGCTGCAGGAAAATTTTTTGTTTCAAGCAATCAGGCGGGAGAATCAAAGGTGCCTTTAACGGCAAAGAATGCGCAGGTATTATCTTATCTGGCAAATATTATCTTTTTCCTAAATTAAAATCGTTTAAAGTATACCCTCCTGGCAGCGAGGGCATGTTTTTAGGCTGTTTATATGTAGTACCTGAGTACAGGAACATGGGTGTTGAGAAAAGAATGCTTATGGCACTTGAAAAAGATTTGATAGATGAGGGGATTAAATTTATAGAAACAGTTGGAGAAAGGTTAAGCGATGATACGAGTAAAGATGAATATAGAAAAAGTCACTTAATACCTGTTAAATTTTTAATAAAAAATGGATTTTATATTATAAAGAATGACAGATATTTTCCTCTTCTGAGGTTAGATCTAAAAACTATTGCGGTCGATTTTGCAAAAAGCAAATTATTATCAGTAAGAGATATTTCTTTAAAGAAAAAA
>CAYMPQ010000023.1:0-14788 GCA_964392345.1 uncultured Actinomycetota bacterium | reverse complement strand
CGATTTTGCAAAAAGCAAATTATTATCAGTAAGAGATATTTCTTTAAAGAAAAAAGTTAGAAGTCCTGCAATGATTAAAAAGGATTAGCTGAGTCTGTACCTAAAAAATTCCAATTAGATTTCTCTTAAAAAATTTGTATAAATATCTAAAATATTTATTACTATTATGTTATAATTACATTAGATAAATGTAATATTTGTCGCATACTATAAAAGTACCATACATAGCAGTAATTATTCGTAGTACAACCTCTTATAAATCAGTAGCAATAGATGCTGTTTTTATTATTAAAAAAAACTAAAAGTAGGTTGTGGCGAAAAAAATGTACAGATTTTTAATGATTCTGAGATCTCTTGCAGGGCTATGCGCTACAGTAAGGTGGTAGGACCTTCCCAATAAATGAGTTAACTATAAAACCAGGCGTCCGAAGTAATAAGCAGGTCCCAGCTAGATTTCTCATTTAAATAATAGACTCATCAAAACAAACAATCTCTCTATTTCTTGAACCACCTTAAAATTCTTTGGAAAAATGTCAGATTGTCATCTGGATTTACCTGTACTTTAACAGTTTCAGGCTTGTCCATTTTAATTTCTTCGGTCTGCATTACAAATTGAACTTCACTGTTTAAATTTTTGTCATTATCAATAAATGAATTATAATCTTCGGTTACGCAAGTTTTTTTCTGTACTTTCATCCAGTGCTTCCCAAACTTTTATTCTTCCCGGAAGTTCGGATTGCTGTAGCTGGATGCCTATGCGTTGACGAAGATTTATAGGAACTTCCTTTTTTTTCTATTAAATTATTTACATATTTTGGAGACTGTTAGACAATACATTAAAGAACTTCATTAAAGTACAGAAAATATATACCGGTAAATTATCATTATTTCTACTTTATTATGCGGGAAAGGAAAGAGATGGATAAAACATACAGAGATTTATTAGATCATATTAATACCCTGGAGATTATAGACACCCACGAACATCTTCCCTCAAATGAAAAAGACAGGGACAAAGATGCAGATATTATAAAAGAGTACATGTCCCATTACTTTGATCGCGATCTGGTGTCAGCGGGACTGGCCAAAGATGACCGCCAGAGAATAATTGAAGAAAAACTTACCATTATGGAAAAATGGAAAATAGTAGAACCATATTGGGAAGTTTCAAGATTCACAGGATACGGCAGGGCCTTGGATATTGCGGCACAGGAACTATACGGCATCGATAAAATTGATGGGTCCACTATAGAAGAATTAAATAATAAGTTTTTAGAAACTTTGAAGCCCGGATACTTTAAAAAGGTTCTAAAAGACAGATGCAAAATAGCAACAAGCCTGCTTAATGTAGAAACACTTGATAAAGACTATAATCCTAAAGATGAGAGGAGCATATATTGTGACAGGGACCTGTATAGCCCTGTTTATGCGATAAGTGATTTAGTATACCCTGATTTGTGGGCTAAAATTGAAAAAGTAGAAAAACAATCAGGCATTAGGATTACTTCCTTTGACCGCTGGCTTGAAGCAGCTGAAGTCTTAATAGATAAAGCATATAAAATGGGGGCAGTAGCGCTGAAAAATCCTCTGGCTTATCAGAGAACTTTAAAATATGAGAGAGTGTCAAGATCAAGGGCAGAAGAAGAGTTTAACAATATATTTGATACAAAACATATTCCGGACTGGGAGGAAAGAATAGCAGAAAACGGCAAGGCTTTTCAGGATTATATGGCTCACTATATATTAGACATTGCAAATAAAAAGAACCTTGTGCTCCAAATACATACCGGTATTCAGGAAGGGAATGGAAACATACTGTCTAATTCAAATCCGGAACTTCTATCAAATCTATTTTTGCAGTATCCTGATGTGACCTTTGACATATTTCATATAAGTTATCCATACCAGAACGAACTTACAGTACTGGCTAAGAACTATCCCAATGTGTATATAGATATGTGCTGGGCTCATATCGTATCACCCAATGCATCAGTAGTCAGCCTTCTTGAGTGGATAGATACGGTACCATTAAATAAGATATCAGCCTTTGGAGGAGATTATCTATTTATAGACGGTGTATACGGACACTTGCAGCTGGCTAAGAAAAATGTGGCAAAAGCTTTATCCATTAAAGTGGAAGAAGGCCTGTTTGACATAGATAAAGCTAAAGAAGTCTCCAAAATGTTTTTCTATGATAATCCCAAAGAGATATTTAAACTTAAAATCGAGGTTTGATGGAATACAAGGGAAAATTTGAGATCTTTGATTCAGAAAATATAAAAACTTATCCAGTTAAAGAAAGAATCAGTAAGGTTAAAATAGAAGATTTTAAAGACCTTTCTACTTATAGGGAACAGAATTTTAAAGCAACTCAAAGTACAATCAAAAAAATAAGAGATTTATCAAAAAAACTAATTGAGTTCAGGGCTGATGGCAAGCCGGTTATTATTTTTACAGGAGCGCACCTTATAAAAAATGGTCTGGGCCCTGTTTTGATTGATTTGGTCAAAAGAGGCCTTGTTACATTAATTGGAGGAAACGGCGCAACCATAATTCATGATTTTGAGTTAGCATTAATAGGTGAAACCAGCGAAGATGTTCCCAGTGTGCTGAAGAAGGGACAATTCGGTATGGCTTATGAGTTTAATTATATAAACAAAGCACTTGAAATTGGAGATAGGTGTGAGCTGGGTTTTGGCGAGGCTATTGGTAAATTTATGTCAGAAGAATCTTTCTCCAGAAGAATAGCCAGCGAACTTCTAACCGAAGGCAAAAAGATTACTTTTAAATACCCTGATATTAGCCTGGTGGCAAATTGTTATAAAGAAAATGTGCCTTTTACTGTTCATGTAGGAATCGGGACCGATGTTATTGACCAACTCTGTACTTTTAATGGCAGATACAAGGGCGGGTGTTCAGGCAGGGATTTTCTTATTTTAGTAAATGAGATAACAAAATTTACACAAGGTGGGGTGATAATAAATATTGGAAGTGCGGTAACCGGTCCGGAAGTAATATTAAAAGCAGTCTCAATGGCTTGCAATGCTGGTAAAAAACCAGATGATTTCTTGGTTGCAGATTTTGATATAAGAAGCGGTTATTCAAAAAGTGCACCGGACCAATGTTCGGAAAACTACTATTTCAGAGATCAAAAAAGCCTGGTATGTAGAATCCCAAAATCTTTAGGAGGAGAAGGTATTTATATAAAAGGCGATCAGAGGACCACATTACCTTTATTATATAAAAATATTCTTGAGAATTTGAAATTATAGGAGCTGCCATGAAAGAAGAAATACAAAATTATTTAAACTTGCACAAGAAATTAATCCAGGAATTGGGAAGTGAAAGCCTGGGCACCATTACAAAAGTGTCCGAGGTTATCGCAGGTTCCATAAAGAATAAAGGCACTATATATCTCTGCGGAAATGGAGGGTCAGCAGCTGATGCACAGCATGTTGCAGGAGAATTGATTGGCAGGTTTACTAAAAACCGGAGAGCACTTCCTGCTATTTCACTATCAACTGATACCTCTGTATTGACATGCATAGGAAATGATTTTAGTTTTGACGATATTTTTTCAAGGCAAATAGAGGCGCTAATTAATGAGAAAGATATACTGTGGGTTTTTTCAACCAGTGGTTCTTCACCTAATATACTAAAGGCTGCAAAGGTTGCTAAAGAAAGAAAGGCAAAATTAATAACTTTTACAGGTAGGAAGGGGAGCGAGCTGGAGAAAATATCGGATATCTGCCTTTCAGCAGGAACAGAGGTGACCAGCCTGGCACAGGAAATACATCAAGTAGCCTACCATTTAATCTGTAAATTAATTGAGGCCCCATTTTAAAGAGTAAAAAATGGATGAAAAAAGAATAAAAGAAATTGCAGAAAAATTTAAAAAAGTAAAAGTAGCAATATATGGGGATTATTGTCTTGATGCATACTGGATCCTGGACCCTGGATACTCTGAAGTTTCTGTAGAAACCGGTCTTATGGGCCAGGCCGTTAGATACCAGTGCTACAGTCTGGGCGGTGCTTCAAATATAGTGGCAAACCTGGCAGCCTTAGAGCCAAAAGTTATTTCCACAATAGGAGTAATTGGAAATGATATATTTGGAAAAGAAATCTTAAGGCAGTTTAAGGAGCTTGGAATAAATACTGAGTATATGATAATTCAAAATGATGGTTATGACACCGTAGCATTTGGGAAGAGGTATCTTAATGGAAAAGAAAAAAATAGAATAGATTTTGGGTTTTTCAATAAAATGACAGAAGAAACTGAAGAAAGAATTATAAGCCATATAGATAAAGCGTTAGAAGAAAGTGATGTATTTATTCTTAATCAGCAAGTTCCCAACAGTATAAGTAGCCCTATTTTATTAGAAAGAATCAATGGTTTGATAAAAAAACACAGTGATAAAATAGTGTTGTCAGATACCAGGGATTATGGCCATGTGATTAAAAATACTTATAGAAAGCTTAATGAGCAAGAAGCCGTTAAATTAGCAGGGCTAAAAATAGATGGAAGCAAAGACATGGATATAGCGACTATTGAAGAGATCTCTTCCAGTCTTTTTAAAGAATCAAAAAAACCTGTATTTATAACCAGGGGCAGTAAAGGCCTGGCAGTTGCGGATGCTGATGGATTTTCCATCATAGAAGGTATTCAAATTTTAAAAGAGATTGACCCGGTAGGGGCAGGAGATACTGTAGTAAGTGCCATTGCCCTCTGTTTAGCTTCAAAGTTAAAACCAGGGGAAGCTGCAGTATTTGCAAATATGGCTGCATCGGTAACTGTTAAAAAACTTTTTAAGACTGGGACTGCTTCTGTCAGTGAGATCATAGAAGCCAGTAAAGATATAAGATATATTTATCTGCCGGAGCTTGCTGAAGATATTAGAAAATCAAAATACTTAAAAGATTCTGAATTCGAACTTTGCACTGATTTAAAAACAATGAAAATTGGAAAAATAAAACATGTAATTTTTGACCATGATGGAACCATAAGTGTCTTGCGGCAAGGCTGGGAAAAGATCATAGAAGATGTAATGATCAAATCAATTTGCGGAGACAAATATCAGGATGTTGATTTAGTACTTTTAGGCAGGATAAAAAAAAGAGTCCAGGACTATATTGATAGATCTACTGGAATTCAAACTATACTGCAGATGGAAGAACTGGTAGAGATGGTAAAAGAATTTAACCTTGTTCCGGAAAATATGATCCTGGATAAGTTTGGGTATAAGAAGATATATAATAATGAGCTAATGAAAATGATAAATAAGCGAATTAAAAAAATAGAGTCATGTGAATTGAATTTTGAGGATTTTATCATAAAAGGGGCCATTAAATTTTTACAGAGACTAAAAGACTCAGGCATATCTTTATATCTTACCAGCGGAACAGATAAAAAAGATGTGGTAAACGAAGCAAAAATATTGGGATACGCGCATCTATTTGAGGGTGGCATATATGGTGCATTGGACGATGTAGAAAAATTCTCAAAAAAAATGGTTATTGAAAAAATCATAGAAGAGAATCATCTGCAAGGCAAGGAGCTTGCTGTGTTTGGAGACGGCCCGGTAGAAATGTATGAATGCAGAAGGAACGGAGGAATAGCCATCGGGGTAGCAAGTGACGAGATAAGAAGATATGGCCTGAATATAGAAAAAAGAGAGAGACTGATAAAATCTGGAGCGCATGTGATTATTCCTGACTTTTCACAATATATTAAGTTGCTCGGTCTGTTATTTCAACAGGCTTGTGGTTAATCTCTTGTTGCATTATCACGATAGGGAGGTGTTGATTTGATTAAGGATGAAATCTTAAACTCAAAATTAGAACTTGAAAAATATTTAAAAGAGGAACTCCTGCCTTTTTGGCTGGATCGTTGCATGGATTATAAAAATGGTGGTTTTATCACTCATTTTGATAAAAACGGGGAAGACACTCAAGTGAATGAAAAATCACTGATTTCACAAACCCGTGTGATCTATTCTTTTTCATTGGCTCAAAAGTATGGCTATGGTAATAATAAATGGGGGAGCTTTGCTACGGAAGGCATAAATTTCCTGATAGAGAAACTATGGGATAAAACTTATGGCGGGTTTTATTGGATGGCGGATAGAGAAGGAAATATTTTGGATGATAAGAAAATATTATATGGCCAAAGTTTTGCTATTTATTCTTTATGTGAACATTTCTTAGCCACTGGAGATAAAAAGAGTTTAGATTATGCAGAAAAAACTTTTGATCTGGTTTTGAAACACTGCACTGACTCCTTTAATGGCGGCTATTTTGAGATAATGAACAGGGACTGGGATTTGGTAAGTTCAAATGTTGTTGGAAGCGATAGGAAAACTTTTGATGTCCATATGCATCTTATGGAATCATTTACAAACATATTTAAATGCAAAAAGGACCATCTTTCCAGACGCAAACTTTTAGAAATAATTGATATTATTAAATATAGAATGCTGCATCCTGACTATGGCACCGGAATGCCTCAATTCACGGTTGACTGGAAATTAGCACCCAATGTTAAATTAGATATTGTGTGGGGGATGGATAGGTTTGAAGATAATGGAACAAAAAGTAATCCAAAAAACATAACATCATATGGTCATAATATTGAGTTTACGTGGCTGCTGTGCACTGCGTTGGAAGAATTGGGAATTGACTTAAACAAATATTCTCCATTGATTAAAAAGATCATTGATCATACTGTAAAGTTTGGAATTGATTATAAATATGGCGGAATCTATGTAGAGGGCTTGCACAATGGTAAAGTAACTGACGACCAAAAAGAATTTTGGCAGCAAGCAGAAGCCATGATCGGAATTCTCTATGCTTGTAATTTATTTGGCTATAAAACATATTGGAAAGTATATAAAAATGTTCATAATTTTATATTCAACAAAGTAATTAATCATTCTACTGGTGAATGGTGGCCGCTTCTTACCAGTAAGGGAGAAGTGTTGTGGCAGCATATGGGAAATTCCTGGAAGATTAATTACCATACCATTAGGTCAACAGTCTTAAGCATCGATCTGTTAAATAAGCTTTTGATGAGCGTGAAATAATATCATAAGCATACAGTCCACTTTCTTCTTCTTTTTTCTGCCTGCCTTTTCCGACATTTCTGTAATAACAATGGGATTTTCACCATTTTTTCATGAATTCAGGCATTAAAAGTAAGCTTTGATTATTTTAACCAGGCTAAATTAGCGGGGTAGGTTCATCCTCTGTTGTTATGGGCAGATTTTCTGTTTCATATAAATAAACATAAAATTTTCCCATACTTGCTTTAATGCCCCCGGTTTTATACTTGTTTGAAGTAATGTAATGTTTGTTTTTAATTTTTTTAAGGTTTGACTTAAAATTATTATCTCCTGAATAGCTGGCTATTAAATCAATTCCATTCTGGCTCATAATAAAAACAGGTATTTTAACACCTAACTGTATAATTGCTTGGGGCCCAACTATTTGCCTGACATAGCGCGAACCACATGCCCAAATCAGATCTGCTTTATCTCTTAATATTTCAGCCTGTTTTTTTGTAATTCCCGAGTTACATACAGAGAGAGCTGTAATTCTTTCAATTTTAGAAGGCGAGATACTTCTAATTTTTTTTAAAATTTGAGTCTCATCACCCCTTAGAGTAACTGCAATTTTTTTAAAACCCAACTCAAGGGCTTTTTTTACACCATTGCACTGGTCTATTTTTGCTGTGTTTTCATCCAGCACCATGCCATTATTTTGTTTTATCTTATTAATAATTTCTTTTATTGGGCTTGTGTAAAAAATTCCATTCATATATGCACCAATGCCTTGAATTAAAGCTGGGTTACTGCTTACAATAGTTCCTGCGCCCTCACAGGCAATAACAGCACAATCAATTTCTTTTCTCTTGATAGCATACATTAGAATTTCTGAAGCACCAAACGGAACAATAATTTTATCTTTTGTAATTGTTCTGTGGCATGAAAACATACCCAAATTTTGTATTTGCCAGTTAAACTTATCTTTTATTGCTTTTTGGTCAATAATTTTTTTATTAAAAAGCATTTTAAACAAAGGGCAATATTTTATTTGGGGATTGCCTATTTTTATTACTTTTCCATTTGAAATTGCAACATATGCTCCTGCTTTACGAGTTATATGCAAATCTTTTGGCAATTCACCAAGTTCATCTTTTAGTTGCTTTAGAAATTTAGTCAATTTTAAGTTAGCCATATTGCTTAAGTTCTGTTTTAAATTAAAAATCAGTCACACAACTTTCTTAATATTATCATAAATGAAAATATTTTAGGCACTTCAAAACACAAAAATTGGCGGAATTATTATCCCAAAAACCACAATTTGAAAAATAGTCCAAAAATTATTTTCGCAGCTGTCCCAATTTAGCAGATATTTGGGGTAAAACTAGGCTGAAGTTGATGAATTGCTGCGCCAAGCAATTCATGATTTGATTTTTTTTGCCAACGTGCTAAGCTATTAACAATAGCTTAATTGCTTAAATAATTTCGTACTTTTGAAAATTTAGCTGGGGGTGCCAATTGTGGCTGAGAGGCGTTGCCAACCCTTTGAACCTGACCTAGTTAATGCTAGCGTAGGAAAGTAAATACTTTTATAAATTAAAAAAATACAAAGTATTTTTAAAAACTACCGATCTTACCAGGTCGGTAGTTTTTTGTTTTCATGAGAGTTCTTAAAGCCTCTTGAAATCAAGAGAGCATACAGGAAAGGAAAAAACGTGAATTTTATAAGATGTGTTAATTTAAACAAAAATAACAAAACAAATAGACAAACTTAAATAGGAAAGGAAATTCTATGAGCATACCAGGCATGCCGGAAACTCTAAGAAAAATAAAAGAGCAAAAACCACTAATACACCATATAACAAACTGGGTAACAATTTACGACTGTGCAAACATAGTAAGAGCCATGGGTGCCTTACCTGTTATGGCCCATGCAATAGAAGAAGTCGAACAAATGACTTCCATATCCAATGCCCTTGTTTTAAATATCGGAACTTTAACAGTTGACCTTGTAAGATCAATGATTTTAGCAGGCAAAAAAGCAAATGAGAAGAATATTCCTGTAATCCTGGATGCAGTTGGGGCTGGCGCAACAGATTTAAGAACAAATAAAGCAGCAGAAATTTTAGAAAAAGTAAAAATTTCAGTTCTAAAGGGAAACTCTTCAGAGATTGGAACAATAGCTGGAGTAGAGGCGGAAACAAAAGGAGTGGAGGCAATATCAGTAAAAGGAAATCTTGTAGAAATATCAAAAAAACTGGCAGCTGAAAAGAAGCTAACCGTTGTAATCACCGGAAAAGAAGACATCATATCAAATGGGAAAAATGTCTACATCTGCAAAAATGGCCATGATATGATGGGAAATTTTGTTGGCTCAGGCTGTATGGCTTCATCAGTAATAGGGGCATTTGCTGCTGTCAAAAAAGAAGACTGTGCGTTTGCTTCTGCAGCTGCTCTTTGCTGTTTTGGAATAGCTGGTGAAATAGCAGCAAAAACATGCAGGGGCCCGGGCGCATATAAAGTTGACTTATTTGACGAAGTATTTAACCTTGATAAAGATTCAATAGAAAAAATGCAAAAAATTGAAAAAATAAAATAAAAGATGAGTAAAAGAGAAAACAAAGAAAGATTAAAAGATATAGATTTATACTTCATAACTGATTCAAAGCTGACAAGAAAAACTGTCTTGGAAGATGTCAAATCTGCTATAAAAGCAGGGGTTAGGATAATCCAATACAGAGAGAAAGAAAAAAACACAAAGGAGATGATAAACGAGGCAAAAAAGATAGGCCGTCTTTGTAAAGAAAATAACACTATATTTATAATAAACGATAGAGTTGACATTGCTCTGGCAACTGATGCAGACGGCACCCACCTGGGCAATGATGATATGCCTTATACCACTGCCAGAAGACTTGTTGGATATAAAAAAATAATTGGACTGACCGTACATAACGTTGAAGAAGCAGTAGAGGCAGAGAAAATTGGTGCAGATTATATCGGAATAAGCCCAATATTTGAAACAAAAACTAAACTGGATGCTGGAAAACCGGCAGGAATCAAGTTAATAGAAGATGTAAAAAAGAAAATAAATATCCCGCTTGTGGCTATCGGTGGAATAAACGAAAATAATATTAAAGCTGTTTTAAAAGCAGGTGCCAGGTCTATTGCTGCAATTTCAGCCACAATTGCTAAAAGCAATGTCGAAAAAGAATGTAAAAAAATTAGGGAGGCTATTACAAATGACCATACTAAGTGATGCTAAGTCAGGAAAAATAACAAAAGAAATGGAAATAGTTGCAAAAAAAGAAGGTTTGGAAGCTGAATATATAAGAGAGAACATAGCCAAAGGCAGCATTGTTATTCCATACAATAAAAAGCACAAATCGCATACAGAACTCTCAGGAATCGGTTCGGGTCTTAAAACAAAAGTTAATGCAAACATAGGAACATCCCCGGAACATGCCAGCCTTAAAGAGGAAATAGAAAAATTAGACGCAGCAATTAAAGCCGGAGCTGACACTGTCATGGATTTAAGCATCAGTGAAGATATTGAAAAAATAAGAAAAGCTATTATAGACAGATCGGCAGTTCCGGTTGGAACAGTTCCTATTTACCAGGCTGCCATTGAATCTTCAAAAAGAAAAGGTATTATTAATATGACCGAAGAAGACATCTTTGGTGTAATTGAGAAACAGGCAGAAGATGGTGTTGACTTCATGACGGTACACTGCGGTATAACAAGAGAAGCTATTGAAAGACTAAAGAACCAGAAAAGAATTTTAGATATTGTGAGCAGAGGCGGCGCTTTCCTTGTTGAATGGATGTTGTATAACAATAAGGAAAATCCACTTTTTGAAAATTTTGACAGGCTGCTTAAAATAGCAAAAAAATACGATGTAACCTTAAGCCTTGGAGATGGGCTGAGGCCAGGCTGCCTTGCTGATGCAACTGACAGGGGGCAAATACAGGAAACAATCATTTTAGGAGAATTAGCAGAAAAAGCTCAAAAAGAAGGAGTACAGGTAATAATAGAAGGTCCCGGCCATATGCCCCTGGATCAAATAGAAGCAAATGTCTTGCTTGTAAAGAAGATCTGCGGTAATGCACCTTTCTACGTTTTGGGACCGCTTGTCACTGATATTTCCCCGGGTTATGATCACATAGCAGGAGCAATCGGCGGAGCTTTAGCTGCTTACCATGGTGTTGATTACCTGTGTTACCTTACGCCCTCTGAACACTTGAGACTACCAACAGTAGATGATGTAAGAGAAGGGGTTATTGTTACCAGAATTGCAGCACATGCAGCAGATATTGCAAAAAAGGCCAGAGGCGCCATAGATAAAGATATAGAAATGGCAATATCAAGAAAAAAATTAGATTGGGAAAAACAGATAAGCTTATCCATTGACCCGGAAAAAGCAAGAAAATATAGAGAAGAAAGTAAAATCAGCGGCGACAAATGTACAATGTGCGGAGAGTACTGCGCAATTGACATAGTAAATAAGTATTTTTCGTCAAAAAAATAAAAGCAACATATAAAAAAACGAAAAGAGAAATGATAACATGGATATTTCAAAAATAGGCGGGGAATTTGCATTAATCAAAAGGCTTACAAAAAAGCCCGTCAGCAAAGGCATAGTCAAAGGCATAGGAGATGATACAGCTGTCATAAAAGTTGGAGATAAATATCTTACCCTCACTACAGATACCCTGGTAGACGGTGACCATTTTTCACTGAAATATTTTACCCCCGGGCAGGTTGGTAAAAAGGCAGTAGAAATCAATGTCTCAGATGTAGGTGCCATGGGAGCAATTCCCAGGTACTTTTTAGTTTCTTTGGTTTTGCCAAAGAATATTGATGTTGAGATTATTGAAAATATATATAAGGGAATGTGGGAAGTTTGCGATAAATATAAAATCGAAATTTTAGGCGGCAATGTAACTCACGCCAATCAACTTATTATAGATATATGTATGATTGGAGAGGCAAAAAAAGAAAATCTTAAATTCCGTTCAGCTGCAAAACCAGGTGATCTTATTTTAGTTAGCGGGGATCTGGGATCAAGTACCGCAGGCTTGAATTTATTCTTAAAAAATATAGATGGCCACAAAGAAGTGAAGAAGAAACATTTGGAACCAGAGGCAAAATTTTACAAAGTAAAGCCTTTTTTAAAATATATTAACGCAATGATAGATGTTTCCGATGGTCTTGCTTCTGAAATTACAAGAATATGCGAGCAAAGCAATACCGGAGCTATCATTTATGCAGATTTAGTTCCGATAAAATTATTAACAAACAAAGCAGCGGAATCTTTAAAAAAAGATGCTTTAGATTTTGCCCTATACGGCGGGGAAGATTTTGAATTAATCTATACGGTTTCAGAAAAGAATCTAAATAAAGTAAAAGGAATTTTGGTAGGCAAAATAACCAGGGAAAAAGGCATTAGAATCAGCAAAGACGGGAATGAAGAGCTCTTAACAAAACAGGGATATGATCATTTCCTAACGGAATTAACTTAAATTTACAAATAATATTTTTAGAAAATTAATAATCAGGCCTGCGTTTTGGCTGCCTTAGGCAACAGCTCTAAGACTTGACGCTACTGAAATAATGGTGATTTGCAAATACGCCAGCAATTAATCATCTTACTGATGAGAGAATAAAGCCACAGATTGCCGCAATAAAGATAATTACTGCAATAATATGTATGCAACTGCCCCAATTTAGCAGGTATTTGGTGTAAAATTAGGAAAAGATGATGAATTGCTGATTTAATCATTTTTATCTGAAATTAATACTTTTGTGCCAGTAGTGTCTGAATTACAATTATAAAGCCCTACCCCTTGAAATTAATAAAAAACCTGCTAAAATTAAATATACATAAATAATAGCAGGGTTAAAATTTAATTAAAATTTTTATTAAACAGGGAAGACTGTACTTTATTATGTATATTAAAAGAAAACTCGAAAAAGAATTAAAAGATTATTTAGATGTCCCGGAAATAATTGCTGTAATAGGGCCAAGGCAAAGTGGCAAGACCACTCTTATTAAAAAGATCTGCAATGAACTTGAAAATTCAATTTATCTAAGCTTTGAAGACAGGCAATTGCTGGAATTATTTGAAACAGATTTAAAATCATTTGAAGAACTCTATTTTAGGCCTGAAAAAAATAAATACATAGTTATTGATGAATTCCAGTATGCTAATGAGGGAGGCAAGAGCCTGAAGTATCTATTTGATTTTAATCCTGGAAAGAAAATAATAATCTCCGGTTCCTCAAGTATCGATCTAAGCGTAAAAGCAATTAAGTATCTTGCTGGGAGAATTTTTATCTTAAATCTTTATCAGCTTGATTTTGAAGAATTCCTCTTATTTAAAGATCCTGGCCTTTACAATATTTTAAAACAGCAAAAAAACAAATTGGCCATAACCGGTTCTAAAGTAATTCTGCCTGAGATAAGTGATCCAATTTCTAAGGAGATAAACATATTCTATGAAGAATTTGGCATATACGGAGGCTATCCAAGGGTTGTGACAGCAAAAACAAAGGAAGAAAAAATTAAAGTATTAAAAAATATTTACAGTATATTCTTTCTGCGAGAGGTGAAGGAAATATTAAAAATTGCTGAAGATTTTAAACTCACAAAACTGATAAAGGCACTAGCACTCCAGATAGGCTCTCAAATTGATTACCAGAATCTTGGCATTCTTGCAGATTTTAATTTTATACAGACTAAGATCAATTTAAATCTATTGGAAAAAACATTTATTACAAAAAGTTTACAACCGTTCTATAAAAACAGATCAACCGAATTGGTCAAAAATCCAAAGATCTATTTTATGGACACAGGTTTCAGGAATATCGTGATCCAAAATTTTCAAAAATTTAGCGACAGGACCGATAAGGGAGCTCTTCTGGAAAATGTTTTATTTTGTGAACTATTAAAAGATGAATTCAACCTGAATTACTGGAGAACAAAATCTCAGGCCGAAGTCGACCTGATAGCAGAAAAAAACCAAGCAATCGTTCCTGTGGAAGTAAAGAGCCATCTGGCAAAAACAACTTCAACCCGCTCTATATTAAATTTCATTAAAAAATATAATACCCCGGTAGCTATAATATTTTCTGATAATTTGATCGGGCAAAAAACCATTGATGATAAAAAATTATTATTTTTGCCTTTTTGGCTGGGTATTCCAGATAGTATTATTGGTTCCAACTAAAGTTCTTAAGGATTCTTAACCCGCCAGGTAGATCTATTTTAAAATATCTATATGCAAATTTATAAAAACACTTCCCCCGATGAGTTTGATGATTATATAGACTGTGCCTTTGTAGATTGTTAAAAAAGCAAATTCTTATAAATCAGGGCAAAACCGCCTTTTTCCTATAAGGTAAAAGATGTACCCGATCTATACGACCCTATAATGAAGGAAAAATATGATGATTTTGTGGAGAAATGGGCCCTTGCTGAGGAATGATTATTTCTGCAATAGAAGATATTTAATATTCTAAATATTCTCTGACAATATCGCAGAATAATAACAATTCTATAAAAACTGTTCATTCTTGATTTTTAAATGACAAATTATTTTAAGGGTTTGAAAAAAATAAAAATTAGTTATAATATATGAGCGGTAAGAAAACGCAAATGTTACAAATTAACGATGCGGGGTGGAGCAGTCTGGAAGCTCGTCGGGCTCATAACCCGAAGGTCATAGGTTCGAATCCTATCCCCGCTACC
>CAYMPQ010000022.1:8513-22167 GCA_964392345.1 uncultured Actinomycetota bacterium | reverse complement strand
ATCACATAAAGGTGTTCAAAGGTTAAATGTTACAATTAAAGGGAAAACTGCACATGCAAGCACACCTGAAAAGGGAGTGAGTGCCATAACTGCAATGGCAGAATTTATACAAGTCGTCGAGAAAGAGTTAAAACCACGACTTTGCAAGCGCATACAAGAAAATGTTGGTCATTCTACTATTAATTTTGGAAAAATTCAAGGTGGCAGAGCTCCTAATATGGTTGCTGATTTGTGCAATTTACAAATTGACAGAAGATGGACAGAAGTAGAAAATTTAGCACAAGTATTATCTGAAATAAAAGATGTACTTTATAGGGTGTGTAGTAAAAATCCTGGGCTTAAATCAAAGGTAGTACCAATTCTTCCTGCTAATGAGTACTTTGGACCTTTTATAATTTCAGAGTCACATGAACTGTTAAAATATGCAGTGGAGGCTTCAAATAAAGTAAGAATTTTCCCCAAGATTACGGGTATGAATGGCTGGACAGATGCTGCAACACTAATGCATGCGGGAGTTCCAACTGTGATTTTTGGACCTGGCAGCATGGAACAGGCCCATACTGACAATGAGTGGATAGATATTAAACAGTTAAAAAAAGCTGTTAAGTGTTATTTAGCTTTTACTGAACGCATTTGTGGCTGGGAGGAATAATAATAATAGTTGAAAATTCAATGACTGGTTTTAAATTTATTTATAATATTTTTAAGGATTTATTAGTTTTTGTAATAGGAATAGAATGGTTGTCAGTTTAAAAAAAAGAGATAAAAATGATAACTAAAATAATAAAAAATTTTAAAAGTAAAATTTATAGCAGACCAGTTT
Source organism: uncultured Actinomycetota bacterium (assembly GCA_964392345.1). Lineage (GTDB taxonomy): Bacteria > Actinomycetota > Humimicrobiia > Humimicrobiales > Humimicrobiaceae > JAUVXY01. The sequence continues at coordinate 21,344 of CAYMPQ010000022.1, read as the reverse complement.
TTGGTCCCTTTTCAAAAACAATAGACCCTGCCTTTATCGAAAGCACAGGATATGCTGGTTTTGATTTTGTGATATTAGATTTAGAGCACGGCCCTAATAGTGTAGAAAATGTTCAAAATCTGATAAGAGCAGCTCAAATTACAAATATGCTACCAGTCGTAAGGGTCAAGGAAAATTGCCCTTCTTTAATCGGAGAAGTCCTTGATATTGGAGCAGGTGGCATACAAGTGCCTCAGATTAAAAATGCTGAAGATGTAAAGAACGTGGTAAAGTTAGCAAAATTTGCTCCCGAAGGTATGCGAGGAATGTGCCGATTTGTTAGAGCTGCAAATTATTCTTCTATGAAAAGTGATAAATATTTTAAAAAAGCCAATGATGCTTTGATTATTATACAACTAGAAGGAATAGAGGCTATTAAAAATTTAGATGAGATTCTGGAGATTTCCGGGTATGACATTATTTTTATTGGACCTTATGATTTATCACAGTCGTTGGGAATACCTGGCCAGGTAAACAATTCTTTAGTTAAAAATGAAATGGTAAAAATAATAGAGAAATGCAAACAAAAAGGTATTTTAGTAGGTAATTTTACTGACACTGAGAAAAATGCACTGGAGTGGATTAAATTAGGAGTGAGATATGTGTCATATTCTGTAGATACCGGGATTTATTATAATGCCTGCAAAAATATTTTGAGTAGCTTGAAAATAAAGTAATTTATTAAATTCAAAGAGAGGTGGATATGGCAAGATTTTCAAGGCTTAGAACGTTAATATCAATTATAGAAATTGGAGTAATTCCTGTATTTTATAACTCAGATATAGAAATATCTAAAAATATTGTAAAAGCATGTGCTGATGGTGGGGCAAAATGTGTTGAAATGACAAATAGGGGAGATGGTGCAATAAATATATTTAACCAGCTTGAGGAGTTTTGTAAAAGTAACTATTCAGATGTAATTTTAGGAGCAGGTTCGATTGTTGATGCACCAACTGCTGCTGCATATATTGGACTTGGTGCTAACTTTATAGTAGGCCCTGTAATTGATGAGGGTACCGCAATACTTTGTAACAAGAGAAAAATACCTTATAGTCCAGGGTGCGGAAGTGTTACAGAAATACAAAAGGCGCATTCATTGGGGGTAGAAATATGCAAGGTTTTCCCAGGTGCTCAAGTAGGAGGACCTGCTTTTGTTAAAGGGGTGAAGGGCCCATGTCCATGGGCTTCTATAATGCCTACTGGGGGAGTTGACACTACAAGAGAATCACTTGGCCAGTGGTTTTCTGCAGGAGTAGTTTGTGTAGGTATAGGGTCGAAGTTAATTTCTAAAGATATTATCGAAAGCAAAAATTATAAAAAATTAACGGAAGATGTAAAAAAGGTGATAAGTTTAATCAAAGAAATTAGAAAAGATATTGATATTTAGTTTTTGCATAGAGTTTAAAAATATGGCAGCATCATTAAAAATAAAATCAAAATCAGAGTGTAAGTGGGATGCAGTAGCACTTGGTGAGATTATGCTAAGGCTAGACCCTGGTGAGGCAAGGATAAAAACAGCTAGAAATTTTCATATATGGGAAGGTGGAGGGGAATATAATGTTATACGTGGATTAAAAAAATGTTTTAACATGGATACATCTATTATAACTGGAATCGTCAACAATGATATCGGATATCTGCTTGAAGATCTTATATATCAGGGTGGAGTTGACATGAGTTATGTAAAGTGGTTTCCTTTTGATGGAGTAGGTAGGAATGTAAGGGTAGGACTGAATTTTACTGAAAGAGGCTATGGCATTAGGGGGGCGCTTGGAGTATCAGATAGAGCTAATTCTGCTGCATCGAAATTGAAAGTAGGAGATATAGACTGGGAGAAGATATTTAAAACTGATGGAGTCCGATGGTTTCACTGTGGAGGTATATATGCAGCACTGTCAGAAGATATGCCTGAGGTTATAATGGAAGCCATGAAATATGCAAAAAAGAATGGAACTATAATAAGTTACGATTTAAATTACAGACCATCTCTGTGGAAAGCAGCAGGTGGTAAAGAAAAAGCAATAAGTGTTAACAGAAAGATAGCGAAATATGTAGATGTTATGATGGGTAACGAAGAAGACTTTACTGCTGCACTGGGATTTGAAATTGAGAACATTGATGATAACTTGAGCAAACTCGAGCCAGAAAATTTTAAAAAGATGATTGCTAAGTGTATTAAAATTTATCCAAATTTTAAAGTTGTTGCAACAACTTTGAGAGCAGTTAAAACTGCTACTATTAATGATTGGGGAGCAATAATGTATTATGATAAGAATTTTTATCAAGCCGTGAATAGAGAAAATTTAGAAATCTACGATAGGGTGGGAGGGGGAGATAGCTTTGCATCTGGCATAATATACGGCTTTCTTTCTGGAAAAGCACCTGATGAAATTGTTGAATACGGTGCAGCTCATGGAGCACTTGCAATGACAACACCTGGAGACACATCTATGGCGTCGCTAAGAGAAGTAGAAAAAACTGTTTCAGGTAGTAATATTAGGGTTGAGAGATAAATGTTCACTAAAATAAAAATTGTTCTATTATCAAGGCGGGGACCATAAATGAGTAATAACATTCCAGAAGGCGCAATAGTGGCCATGCTAACTCCTTTTGACGAGAAAGGTAAAATAAACGAAGTAGAGGTAAGGAAACTGGTAAATTTCTTAACAAACAAGGGTGTGGATGGTATATTCCCAGTGGCATCATGTGGGGAATATACCCATATGGATATGTCAGAGAGAAAATTTCTTATAGATATAGTAGTAGATGAAGCTGGCGGTAGAGTAGATATAATTCCAGGAACAGGTGCAACGTGCTATTCAAAATCAATTGAACTTGCCAATTATGCTAAAGAAAAAGGATGCTCTGCAGTAGTGCTCCACGGCCCATATTTTTTTAAAAATACTGAAGAAGTAGTTGAAGGCCACTTAAGAAAAGTAGCAGAGTCTGTAGACATCCCAATCTTTCTCTACAACATTCCCTTTTTTGCAAATGAAGTAACACCTGCTATAACAGAAAAATTATGCAGTATGCCAAATGTAGTAGGCATAAAAGATTCATCGGGGAATATGGTAAATGTTATAAACCTAATTGAGATGACAAGGAAAGTAAATCCTGACTTTAAGGTGCTTGTAGGTGTTGAAGAGATGCTACTCCCTGCTCTATTTATGGGAGGCAGAGGTTGTATGGTTGCTACGGCGGGAATACTTCCTGAGTTTATGGTTGGTATATGGAAAGCTTTTAAGGATAAGAATTTCAATTTAGCATATAACTTGCAGTTTGCAATACTTCCACTTATTAGAGACATGAAAAGTGTAAACTTTCCTCAGGGATTTAAAGAGGCCATGTCTCTTCGTGGCATCAATATAGGTCCTCCAAAGATGGCATACCCTGACAATGCTTTAGCTAAAATAGCAGATCTAAAGACAAGACTTGAGATTGAAATGAAAGATCTGCTTGAAAAGTATTTTCCTGGAATGCCACTAAAACATAGACAGGAAGATATAGCTATTACCGCAAAATATAGCTATCCTGTTGTTCCCAATAATACTGGTAGCAAATCAGAGAAAAAATATGAGAATTGTACCATGTGTGGTATGTGTGAAGGGGATAGCAATAATACGGTTGAGATAAGCTCTATTTCGAGTAATATTGAGCATTTAGATGAAGAAAATCTTAAAAAAACAATTGAAAATATAACCAGGAGTGTTTTAAAACAATTGAAGAAATAAAAGTTTTTCAGAACGGATTAAAAGAGATGATAATAGGTTCAATTAATGACTTTGAAGGTCAAATAAATTGTATAAAAATCAACTATTTAAAAGAAGTATTAGAGATAATAAAGACTACGGATTTTAGCAAACTGGATGACGGAGTTTTTGAAGTTTTAGATAAAAATCTCTATTATTTTGTATCAACATATAGGACTGTTAAATCTATAGAAGAGAAACTAGCAGAAGCTCACAGGAAATATATAGATTTACAATATATTATTTATGGTGAAGAAAAAGTAGGTTACGGAAATTATAATAGTAACAAAGTATTAGAGGAGGAGTATAACAGGGATAAGGATATTGAACTGTTTAAAAAAGTGGAAAATGAAAGTTTTTTTATACTTAAAAAAGATATGTATATTATTTTTTTTCCGGAAGATATTCATAGACCAGGTTTAAGCAGTACAGAAATGAGAGGAGTTAGAAAAGTAATCTTTAAGATTTTAATATAAAAAAGGAACTAGTATCATAATGCTATATATGGAAAGAGTAAAATACAATTTTAATAGAAAAGTATCTAATTTTATTCAATTTAAAAATAATATTTTTATAAAGTTAATGATTAGGTCTTCAGGTTAGTTGTTTTAGGCAACAAGCCAAAAACTTGATATCAACAGTTGTTAATAAAAGTTGACAACTAACAAAATATAACATAAAATAATAACAACTAACAATAATAAACATATTATTTATCATGCTGTCTACTGAAAGAAAATTTAAAATTGCAGAAATGGTAAACAGAAATGGAGGCATAAAAACCTCAGAGCTTTCTGATATGTTTAGTGTTTCGGAGATGACAGTACTTCGCGATTTAGCATCACTTGAAAAACAGGGCATACTCAGAAGGGTTTACGGCGGGGCAGTGTCAGAAAGAAATATATCGGGTGAGATTTCAAGCACATTTAGAGAGAAAATACATACTCTTGAAAAAAATATAATTGCCCAAAAGGCTGCTCAGCTTGTTAAGGAAGGGGATTGTATATTTTTAGATGCATCAACCACTTCACTTGCTTTAGCAAAAAGGCTCTATGTTAAAAAAAATATAACAGTGGTAACAAATGGGCTTAACGTGATCAATGAAATTCAAAAGAATAATAATATAAGGCTTATTTGCCCCGGTGGAGAATTTTTGGATATTTCCATGAATTTTGTTGGGCCCTACACAGAAACATTTTTAAAAAATTTAAATGCAGACAAAGCTTTTATTTCATCATCCGGGATATCTATAAAAGCAGGAGTTACAGATCCCAGTCCCCTGCAAGCCTCCATTAAAAGAATAATGATAGAAAATTCTTCACAGACCATACTTCTTGCTGATTGGAGTAAATTTGATGAAATTACTTTAAATAAAGTTTGCCTATTAGAAGATGTTGATATTATAATTACAGATAAGAAACCAGGTGATAAGTACCTGCAGTTTTTCAGCAGAAATAATAAAAAAATTTATTATTAGAAAGTTTTAATTATGAGGGCTGGCAAAGTTATTGGAAATGTTGTTTCCACAATGAAACATGAAAAACTTAAAGGCATAAAGCTTTTGGCTGTAAAACCAATAGATTCTGAAGGGAATGAGATCGGCAGCGCTAAAATTGTTGCGGACTATCTGAATTCAGCGGTAGGGAGCCTTGTGTTCTGGATAGAAGATGGAACTACTATCTGTAAGTGGAAGGGAGAAACAGGCATTCCGCTAAGGGGTTCAATTACAGGTATAATTGACAGCATAGATATGGAATCAGGCAAAAAGGTAATAGAAGGTTAGCATAATATGAAACTGGTAAAGGTTATCGGAAGCGTAACATCTACAATAAAAGACCCATCTCTTAGGGGTTTTAAAATTTTATTGGTCCAGTGCGTGGATGTGGACCTGAGTGGGAAAAATGACTATTTTGTAGCTGTAGATACTGTAGGGGTTGGAGAAGGCGAATTAGGCCTGATAGCTACCGGCAGTACTGCAAAAAAGACTGACTATACCAGGGGCAAAAATGTTGATGCAACAATTGTGGCAAGAGTTGACAGAATAGATCTGGAGCAATAAATGTCTGAATTAGAAATAGAAATAATTAAAAATGCTGGAGTTGTAGGAGCAGGCGGAGCAGGATTTCCAACTCATATAAAATTAAACACACAGATAGAAACTTTAATTATAAATGGCGCTGAATGCGAACCGCTGATAAATGTGGATAAACAACTGCTGCAATTTTATTTCGATAAGGTATATAAAGGTATAAAAATTGTAGCCAGTGTAACAAAGGCAAAAAAAATTGTGCTTGCTCTCAAAGAAAAGCACAAAGAAGCTGTGGAGGCTGTAGAAAGTTTTACACAACAGGAAATAAAATTTGAGCTGTTTAAGCTTGATAATTTTTATCCTGCTGGCGATGAGCAGGTTTTAGTATATGAGGTTACAGGCAAAATTGTTCCCGAAGGAGGCATACCTCTGCAGGTTGGTGTGGTAGTTATAAATGTTGAAACTCTTCTTAATATTTACAAAGCTACCTGTGGGGAAAATGTTACAGACAAATATGTTACAGTAAATGGTGGGGTCAAAAATCCTCTCACACTTATGGTGCCTGTGGGAACACCTGTTAAGAAACTAATAGATTTTTGCGGCGGTGTTACGCTGGAGGAGTATTCTTGTTTTGACGGAGGGCCAATGATGGGCAAGTTAATAAATGAAGACACGTATGCTGTTAAAAAAACTACCAAATCTGTGATTGTCCTTCCTGAGGATAGTGTTGTTGTGCAAAATAAAAAAAGAGATTTATCAGATGTTTTAAAAAGAGCACAGGCTATATGCATGAGCTGCAGAATGTGTACCGACATGTGCCCGAGGTATTTACTGGGCCATGATTTATTTCCTGATGAGCTTATGAAGAGAATTTTTAGGGGAGAGCTGAGCAGTGAAGATTTAGAAAAATATGACTGCGCGTATCTTTGTTGTGATTGCGGGCTGTGCGAGCTGTATGGATGTATGATGGATTTATCAGCAAGGTCTCTGTTTAATTATATAAAGAGTGAACTTGAAAGAACAGGAATAAAAAATTCTCACAATAGGTCTGATCTTGAAGTCAATGAATTTAGAGAATATAGAAAAGTACCTGTTGACAGATTGGAAAAGAGATTAGAGATAGATATGTATGACAGCAAAACTCCGCTTACAGATTTTAGCGCTGATGTTGATGAGGTAAAACTATATTTATCCCAGCATGTAGGTATCCCGGCAGAGCCGGTAGTTAAGGTGGGAGACAGTGTAAAAACAGGTGGTTTGATTGCAGATATACCAGAAGGGAAGTTAGGCGCTAAAATTCATAGCTCTATTAGCGGGAAAATCAAGCAGTTAAATTCAGAATATGTATTGGTAGGAAGGTCTTGAGGCAAGAAGTACAGAGAAAATAAAATATGTACGGTCCGGGAAAGATATTATTTAAATAATTTAGTTAGATGAACAATAACAAAAAGAGCAATGTTGCCATAGTAGAGTTTAAAAGTGTATCAAGGGGGATACTGGTTACAGACGGCATGATCAAATCTGCCAGAGTAGATGGTGTATTTGCCGGAACTCTTTGTCCCGGCAGGTATCTAACTATTGTAGAAGGGGAAGTAAGCGCAGTGGAAAGTGCATTAGAAACAGCAGATAAGCTTGGAGGAAGACACGTGATAAGTTCGCTGATTGTAAGCGGTATTAATTTAAAAGTAATTGAAGCTATTGGCGGCGATACAGTCTCTGCGCCACTTGAATCTATTGGAATCATAGAAGGTATGCAGATGGCAAACCTTATAAGTTCAGCGGATATATGTGTAGATAGCGCAAATGTTGAATTTGCAGATTTTAGACTGGCTCAAGGCTGTGGAGCAAATAGCTTCTATATCGTGACCGGAACTCTTTCTTCTGTAAATGAGGCAGTTAAAAATGCTGCAGGTTTTCTAAAAAAGTATGGTTCCCTGGAAGCTTACAAAATTATTCCAAATCCTGACAGGCAGGTATGGAAATGGCTCAGGACATCTCTTAGCAAATGCTGTTAGGTTTTGTGGTTATATTTATTAAATTTAAAAAAGGGATAAAATTTAATGTACGGTAAAACTGAGAGTATACACAGGAATGATATAATTGAAATATGCAAGAGGATATACAGCAAAGGATGGGTTGCTGCAAATGACGGGAATGTCTCCGTCAGGTTAGGGCCAGATACGGTCCTGTGTACGCCTACAGGAATGAGCAAAGGGTATCTGACCGCCGGTCAGCTTATTAAGGTTGACATGGATGGAAATAAGCTGGAAGGAGAACTGGAACCTTCTTCAGAGGTAAAAATGCACATTGATGTTTATAAACAAAGAAAAGATGTAAATTCAGTTGTTCATGCACATCCTCCATATGCTACAGGTTTTGCGGTTGCCGGCATAGCACTTGACAAGTGCGTGCTTCCTGAAATAATTTTTTCCATAGGGTCAATACCTTTAACTAAATATGGAACTCCTTCAACCCCTGAAATACCTGATAATGTGAGAAAATACATAAAGGATCATAATGTATTTCTGCTGGAAAATCATGGCGCACTTTCTATAGGCCCTGATGTTTACAGAGCTTATTACAGAATGGAAAGTCTTGAACTTTTTGCTAAAATAAGCCTTATAGCAAGTCAGCTTGGGAATGTAAATGTTATAGATGAGAAAAATGTCAAAAAAATACTTGATATTAGAAAACAGTGGGGAATGGACAGCAATTACCCGGGCTGCAGAATTAACGGGGATTTTATAAAAAATGGTGTGGCCGCTGCGCATGCTGATTCAGGCAGCACAAATAATAACAGCTATGAAAATATAACAATGAAAAAAGAGGAATTAATAGAATTAGTCACAAGTGTCGTAAATAATATATTAAATAAAAATGTTTAATGTATAATTGAGATTATTGAAATTTATTGTATAGTTATAATAGATTTATTTATCATTAAAAAGTAAGAAAAAGGAGAAGTAAAAATGGCAGGAGAAGCAATAGGCTTAATCGAGACAAGAGGACTTGTTGGATCAATAGAAGCTGCTGATGCTATGGTAAAGGCAGCAAATGTTACATTGGTTGGACAGGAAAGAATTGGCGGCGGTCTTGTAACAGTAATTGTTAAAGGAGACGTAGGCGCAGTAAAGGCAGCAGTAGATGCAGGCGCTGCAGCAGCAAAGAGAGTAGGGGAGTTACTTAGCGTTCATGTTATTCCAAGACCACATGCTGACATTGACTCAATATTGCCTCACGAGTAAGAAGAAAAGTAAAGTTTATTAAAAAATAAGGAAGGTACTTAGAGGTGGATACTGAAAGATTAATTAGGGATGTCGTTAAAAATGTAGTAAAGAAGCTTGAAGAGGTACCACAGGGTAACACTGCTGATGTTCAATTAAGTACTGTAAGGGGGCCAGGTCAGAAGGCAGGCGCTGCATATGCAAAAACAAGCAGCCAGGACAAAAAGATTGTTTGTGGAGTATCGGTAAGACATGTTCATCTGTCCCGCGAGCATCTGGATATCCTGTACGGGAAGGACTATGAGCCGAAAATATTAAGGGAGCTCTATCAGCCCGGCACTTATGCGTACGAGGAAGCAGTTACCATTGTTGGACCAAAACTTAATGCTATCCAAAATGTTAGGATCCTTGGGCCGCTAAGAAATAAAACACAGGTGGAACTGGCTAAAACTGATTGTGTGATTTTAGGAGTCAATGCTCCGGTCAGGCGGTCAGGTGACTTAAAAGGTTCTGCTTCGGTTGTACTGATCGGTCCAAAAGGTGTTGTTTTTCTAGACGAGGGTGTCATAAGGGCAAACAGGCATATTCATCTGGATGCTGAAGATGCAGATTATTTTGGAATAAAAGACAATGAAGAAGTTGATGTAAGGATAGGTGGGTCCAAAGGGCTTACATTTAATAATGTTCAGGCAAGAATAAGCCCTGATTTTAAATCTGAGATGCATGTGGATACGGATGATGCAAATGCAGCAGATATTGTCAATGGAACCCTGGTGGAAATAGTAGATGCCTCATGTATTACTTCCATACTTACACAGGTAGCTGATTCCAACCATACTCCTCCTTCTATCCCTGACGGCAGTTTTGCAAGCGAAATCACCGATCCCAATATTTTAAAGAGCATAAGCGTGTTTTCACCACTGGAAGGAAAAAGCATATTGGACAGTAAAAGTAGCAGCAGGCAAAACCTTGCTGATAGTCAATCCGGGAGCAGAAAAATAGTTATAACAGTAGAGGACCTTGATAGTTACAGGGAAAGCGGCATAAAACTTACATCCAATACTATACTGAGCCCGCTGGCCCGGGACGAAGCTGTTAAAAGAGGCATAAAAATTATGTAATTGCTGAAGGTGCAAAAAATATTACCTGTTTTACGGGTATAATGTTTATAGGGGGTAAAATGTGGCTATAGATGAGAAGCAAATAGAGAAAATTGTGAGAAATGTAATTGAAAACTTATATAGCAGCTCTAACTCTACGAGCCTGAAGGTGTCGCCCATTCTGACGTCTGAAGATGGGCTGTTTGATGACATAAATGATGCAGTTAAGGCTGCAAAGGCAGCACAGCAGAAATTAGAGGATTTAGGCAGGGGTGCAAGATATAAGATAATAGATTCCATAAGAAAAGCAAGCATAGCTGGCAAAGAAAAGCTTGCAAGGCTTGCTGTTGATGAAACCAAAATGGGTAGATATGAGGATAAGATATTAAAAAATGAAGTGGCAGCACTGTGGACAGCCGGACCTGAAGAGCTAAAGGTAAAAAGCTATAGTGATGAGAAAGGCACAATTACTATTGAAAGGGCGCCCTTTGGAGTAATTGCAGCTATAAACCCTATGACCAATCCTACTGCATGTTTGATAAATGCAGCAATAGTTATGATTTCTGGAGGAAACTCTATAGTATTTCTGCCGCATCCATTAGCTCACAACTGTACTATTGAAGCTATAAAATTGATTCACCGGGCTATTGTTGACGCTGGGGGCCCTGCTAATTTAATCACAGCTGCTAAAGAGTCAAAGATAGAAAATGTTTCAAAAATTTTTAAGAACGATGATGTAAATATGGTTGTTACCACAGGGGGACCTGCAATAGTAAAACTTTCACTTAAAAGCGGTAAGAAGGTAATAGGAGCAGGGCCCGGAAATCCGCCTGTTATAGTTGACGATACTGCTGATATAGAAAAGGCAGCAACTGAAATTACGGAAGGGGCTTCTTTTGACAATAATATTCTGTGCAATGAGGAAAAGGTCATAATATGCATGAGAAGCGTTTTAGATAGATTGCTTGCTGCGTTTGGAAAAAATAAGGCAATTGTTTTAAATCCAGAGCAGACAGACAAGGTGACCAGCCTAGTATTAAAGAACGGTGAAATAAACAAAGAATATATGGGCAAGGATGCGTCTGTAATACTTGGGGATGCAGGTGTGAGCGTTGATCCTGACATCAGGCTTGCAGTATTTGTTGCATCCGGTGAATCCTGTCCGATAGTCCAGCACGAACAGCTTATGCCAGTACTGCCAATAGTTGTTGTAGATACTTTTGAACAGGCAGTCGATGTTGCAGTAAGAGTAGAGCATGGTTTTAAGCACACTGCACTCATACATTCAAGCAATTTAGATAGAATTACTAAATTTGCACAGGCAATTGGGACAACAACACTTATAGTAAATGGCAGGTCAAGCTCAATGGGAGTAGATTTAAGTAAGGGCGGAACTTCCTGGACAATAGCAGGTGCAACAGGCGAAGGATGCACAACACCTTCATCGTTTACGAGGGAAAGAAGGTTAGTTATAAATAATTCAATGAATTTTGTAAAATAAATTTTTTGAAATGATGAAAGGAGAACAGGATAAATGAACGGAGAAGCAATAGGGCTTATTGAAACAAGAGGGCTGGTTGGATCAGTTGAAGCAGCTGATGCAATGGTAAAGGCTGCAAATGTTAAATTAATTTCTAAGGAATATGCAGGCGGAGGGCTTGTAGCAGTAATTGTGAGCGGTGATGTAGGTGCAGTAAAGGCAGCAGTAGATGCAGGTGCAGCAGCAGCTAAGAGGGTAGGAGAAGTTGTAAGTGTGCATATTATTCCAAGACCACATTCAGAATTGAGCAAGTTGATATCAGGCAGGCTTGTTAGAACGGGAAGAGTAACTATTCCCAGGGTAGAAGCCTCAAAGCCTAAATCGCCACCATCTTCTTCTTAGGAAAGTTGCAGCAGAAAAGATAGGATAAAAAAATATTTGACTAAAAGCTTAGTTTTTATGGGTATGGTTTTATGGAAAAATCAATAGGAATTGTTGAATTTCGCAGCATCGCAATTGGAATTGGAGCGATAGACAGGATAGTTAAAGCATCTGATGTAAAAATTTTAGATGCTAAAAGCATATGCCCCGGCAAATATTATATAATGTTTGCCGGAAGTGTCAGCGCCGTTTCCAGTTCCATGAATGTAGTGCTTGAGGAAAGTAAAAACTTTATTATAGATTGGGCAAAAATATCTAATGTATATCCGCAAATTTTTACGAGCCTAAATCAAACTTCTTCTATAAAAGAGCTAAAATCAATAGGTGTTATAGAAACTCTTACCTCACCTTCTATTTTAATAGCAGCTGATGCTGCCGTTAAAGCTACTTCAGTGGATCTTGTAGAGATAAGAATAGCAAGGGCCCTTGGCGGAAAAAATATATGTGTTATAAATGGAGATGTATCTTCAGTAAATGAATCCGTAAGAGTAGGCATTGAGTATGCTCAAAAAAAGGACTTTTTAGTTGACTACCAAATAATTCCGTCTCCGCACAAGGACCTATACAGGGCTATAATGTAACAATATGCCAGCAGGCTTATACAAAAGAATTTAAACTTAGGCAACTATCCCCAAATAACAATTAACTAATAATTTCCAAAGTAAAATTTTTCTTGACAAGCTATATCATATCTGATATATGTTTAATATGCAATGGGATATTGAGTTTTATGAGTTATCTGATAGATGTAAACCAGTTCTTGAGTTCA
>CAYMPQ010000022.1:1294-8413 GCA_964392345.1 uncultured Actinomycetota bacterium | reverse complement strand
TGGGATATTGAGTTTTATGAGTTATCTGATAGATGTAAACCAGTTCTTGAGTTCATTGATAGTTTACCAACAAAAGATAAGGCGAAAATAGTTAAAGAAATTGACCTACTCGAAGATTACGGCATTGAATTAAGGCCACCCAAAGTTTGGAAAATAACGGGGAAAAGGTATTCGGGATTGTGGGAATTAAGAGTTAAGTTCAGTTCAAATGATTATAGAATATTTTATTTTCTATATAGTGGCGGGATTTTTGTTTTACTTCATGGATTCATAAAGAAGAAGAATAGAACGGATAGAAGAGAATTAGAAATTGCAAAATCCCGAATGGACGAATATAAGAAATTTAGAAGGTGATATTTATGAAATGGAAAGAAGCTAAAAAAATTTTATTAAAAAATGATCCAGTTCTTAAAGAGGAATTGGATAGGTTAAAACCCAAGTATCAGTTAATCAGACAGGTAATAAAATTAAGAAAAAGCCAGAACTTATCCCAAGAAGAACTTGCTTTGAGAATAAAGGATAAACAATCCAATATAGCAAGATTGGAAAATGGTAATGCCAATCCCTCAATCGAAAAACTAACCAAGATTGCAGAAGGTCTTAATGCTGAATTGGAAATAAGATTAGTACCAAAAGCTTGCTGACAGTTATCCCCTGTAAACAAGTTTAAAATAATCTATAGTTTGGGGTATGAAAGAAAATATAAATAATGAAAATTTACCCAAGGTTATAGCTTCCGGGTATTTAGAGCACTTTAACAATATCCCTTGTTATATAACGGCCAAAGAGTATTCAGGTTGACAGATATGAGTTTGGCTCTACGCGGTAAATCCCATGGGAAATTCGCTAATTATTTAGCTACTTCAAATACTAAGAAATATATACCACAAAGATTATGGCCGAAACAAGAAAATGATGTTGATAGGCTCCCCCAGGGAATAACCCTGGCAGAAATTAACAGCCAAAATATAAAAACCTATGATGCTGAGGATTTTATAGAGATATGCATAGCTTTTGTGGATGCGCAGTCTAAAACAGCGACCGAAATATTGGGGGAATCTGGTAAGAGAATTTATATATGATTACTTAGATCAGGACGTAGCGGGTTGGCTATACGAAAATAAACCTCCCAAAATTACGGGTAAGAAATATCACCAATGGCTAAATGAAGATCACGGGGTAAGGAAACTGTTAGAGCATATTTATAAAGTAATAGGCTTGGCCGGAGCATTTCCTATTCTTAACTTTATAGAAATAAGCACTTTTTTTACATTGTGGGCAGTCTATATTATGACTATATCTGTCTTGAAATATCTTCTCTATGCACGCATCATCATTCGGAAACTGCTCCCTGAAGCCATTTATTGTATATTTTTGTTTAGCCGCAGACATATTAATTATTGTTATTTCAATGGTATAATATATATGTAAAGTAAAATTAACTTGTTGCCAAGGGATAATTACCTAAACTTATTTTAAAGAGGCCTGTTATCCTGTGTAAAAATGCAGGCAAAGGAGATTTTTTTTACACGGGGTTATGAGATAACTATAATATAGGTCAGGGGATTGGTAGTGAGAATAAAATTAAATTACGGTAAAGGCGAATTAGAAATAGAAGTTAATGAGAAAAATTTACTGGATGTAGCAGCCAGCAAGCCGGTAAGTGCCATAGCAGACCCCGTACAAGAATTAAGCAGGAGTTTAAGAGAGCCCATAGTGAGCTTACCGCTTAAGGATAAAATTAGCGGAAAGAATAAAATATGTATAGTAATATCCGATATTACCAGAGCAGTACCAACAAAACTTATCCTGGAAGTACTGCTTGAGGAACTTTCAAGTTATGGGATCAGCAAAGAATCTATTACCATACTTATTGCTACTGGTCTTCACAGGCCAAACGAAGGAAGAGAACTTGAAGCATTGGTTGGCAATGGGATAGCTAAAAATTATAGAATTGTAAACCATAATGCCAGAGATAGAGATAGCTGCAGGGAAATAGGGAAAACAGGCAGGGGAACTCCAATAATTTTAGATAACGTATACCTTGATTCAGATTTTAAAATACTCACAGGACTTATTGAGCCGCACTTTATGGCCGGGTTTTCAGGCGGAAGGAAATCCATATGCCCGGGGATAAGTTATATGGACATGTTTAAGCATTTTCATGGTCCTGATATTTTAGAATCCCCCAATGCTTCAAATGCAGTTCTAAAAGGAAATCCTTTTCATGAAGAATCTACTGAGATTGCAAAAAAAGCTGGCGTAGACTTTATAATTAATGTAACTATTAATAAAAACAAAGAAATAACAGGCGTATTCAGCGGAGATCTTGAAGAAGCCCATCGCAGTGGAGCTGAATTTTGCCTTAACTCAAGCAGATATATTGTTAACAGGGAGGCTGACATAGTGATAACATCAGGAGGAGGCCTGCCGCTGGATGCTACACTGTACCAGGCAGTAAAGGGGATGGTAGGGGCAATTCCTGCTGTAAGAAAGGGCGGAATGATTATTATTGCTTCCCAGTGCATAGAAGAGGTTGGAAGCCCTGAATTTATAGAGCTAATAACACAGGAGAGGGACCCAGATAAGTTTATGGAGAAGATATGTGGCAAAAATTATTTTAAAATAGATCAATGGGAATTAGAAGAGCTATATAAAGCCAGGAGAAAAGCTGAGATCTACTTATATAGTGAATGTATAGACAAGAATAAATATGACATACCTGCCAGTACCCTGAAAATTGTTGGTTCTATCCAGGAAGCAGTTAATATTGGTTTGCAAAAATATGGGCAAGACGCAAAAATTACCATTGTTCCGGAAGGCCCTTATGTAATTCTTACGCCAGCTTGCTAGTTGTCTTCTTAGTTAAAACTACCTGAAAAAACTACTTTATTTTATTTGGACTAAAATCCATCTAAAATTTAAAATGTCGCTAAAAATAACTTATAGGGATATCTACTGGGGCCAGAAGGAGCCTTTTAAAGTTTTCATCAAGCTTAAGCAAAGTTACCGAACATCCTTCCATATCGAGAGAAGTACAATAATTATTTATATAAGTTTTAAATACATCTATTTTACTTATCTTCAAAATGTCATGAGCGATACCTGCAGCAATATATAGTTCTCCTATAGGGGTTCCGCCTAATCCATTTATCATAAGCGCTACTTCATCACCATGTTTAAATGGAAGATCTGTAAGCACAGAATCCAGCAATTCTTTTATAATGATATTTGCCCGTTTGTATTTTTCTCTCTTCCTGCCTGGTTCTCCATGGAGTCCTACCCCTATTTCCATCTCGTCTTCACCCAGATCAAAAGTAGGTGACCCCTTGTCAGGTGTCGTGCAGGGCTTTAATGCATATCCCATGGTTCTTACATTATTATTTACATCTAAAGCAAGTTTTTTTAAGTCATCAAGATTTGCTCCTTCTTCTGATTTTGCGCCTACGATCTTATAAGCAAATATTGCTCCTGCTACACCTCTTCTGCCAGCGGTAAAAGTGCTGTCCTTTACTGCCACATCATCATTTAATATAACAGTATCTACTGTAGGACCTCCTTCAAACTTGATCATATCGGTAGCCATTTCAAAATTTGCCCTGTCACCTGTGTAGTTTTTAACAAGGAATAATACTCCTCTGCCTTTATCTATGAGTTTTACTGCTTCTGCAATAGCATCCAGAGTCGGGGCTGCAAATACAGGTCCTGCACATGCTGCATCAAGCATGCCTTTACCCACATAGAATGCCTGGTCAGGTTCATGACCGCTTCCTGAACCGGATAGAATACCAACTTTATTTATATAGGGATCGGTCCTGTATACAATTCTTTTATTGGGTATGAGCCCAATGCTGTCAGGTCTTTGTGCCGCAAGCCCCTTAAGCATTTCAAAGACTACATCGTCTGGTTTGTTTATTATCTTCTTCATATTTTAAAAAAATTGTCTGTTTTATTAAACTGATTTTAAAAAATCCAGCACAGCTTCAAACATCAGGCAGATCACCACCGAACCTGGATCCCTGTGTCCCTTGCTTCTGTCACCCAGATATGAAGCCCTTCCCTTTCTTGCAATAAGATCCACTGTTTTATCTGAGCCTTGTTTTGCTGCAACAAGTGCTTTTTCCAATATAAGGGTTAAATCTTGCTGCCCGCTGCCAATCGATGCCTTGATCGATTCAACTGCAGGTTGTAAGGAATCAACAAGGGTTTTATCTCCAACTTTAGTATTGCCACCTCTTCTCTTTATAACCGATAAGGCATTTTCTAAAGCCTCTGCAATACTGTGAAGTGAAAGGCCGGGCTTTTCGGCTAACGCTTTACCTGTTTCAATAAAGCCTGTTCCAAGCATTGCTCCTGAGGTACCTCCGATAGTGCAGGCTAAGGTGAATCCAACTTTTTTCAGTATATCTGGAGGATCCAGGGAATATAGTCCGGGGATTTCTTTTTGTACTGCAGTAAAACCCCTTTTTACTCCTGTACCGCAATCTGCATCACCAATAGGTGAGTCCAACTCTGTAAGTATCTTTTCAGCGTCAATCAGCTTTTTGCTTATTGATTTAACTACTCCTATCAATATTTCTTTTTGAGAACTCATTGAGATGTAAATATTATTCTATAATTTTTAATGCTATAAAAAGTTCTGTAGCTGTTTTTCACTTTACCATGATAACTAATAATTTAACATCTACACTACATAATTTTCCATCAAAAAGCCAGTCTTATTTATAGTTTGTTAAATTTTTGCTCTGCTATTGGATTTTTAATATCTGGGTTGTTCTATATATTTTTAAGCCCTCTGGATATAGGTAAAATCAACTCCAGGGGTGTGATTGAAGATGCAAAAATTACCATTGTTCCGGAAGGCCCTTATGTAATTCTTATACCAGATTACTAAATTTGGGTTTGAAAAACCCCTGTTGCCCATATGGAAATCTAAACAAAGCTAATGTGTTGCTCCATATAAAAATATATATGAATACCTTTTTTTAATCGGAAAATACTAATATAATATCCCATACCTGCAAAAGAGGGATAACTTTTTAAAAATAAAGATTGGAGTGTATGAAAAGTAAAAAGATTAAGATAGAAATTGAGCCGATTGGAAAAAGAATTCTTTTGAGCAAACCCACAAACGGCTTAAAAGCTATTGCTGATGCTGGAATAGACATAAAGTCAGTATGCGGGGGCAAGGGTACATGCGGAAAGTGCAGGATAGTTATTCCAAATGGAAAAAACAATCTGCCAAATGAGCAGGAGCAAAAGACACTTAGTCCGGACGAGATCAAACATGGTGTAAGACTTGCCTGTCAGCAAACTTTTGACAAAGATATGGCCATATATATACCTGCTTCTTCGCTTAGCGAAGAACAAAAGCTCCAGGTAAGCGGTGTTGAAAAGAAAATCAGGGTGTGCCCGGTTTGCAAAAAGTACCACCTAAAGTTAAAAAAAGCTGCATTGGACGACATGAAAGCTGATTTCAGCAGAACAAGGGAAAGTCTAAAGGAAGAATATAGTGTAAATGTAGATTCTATAGATTACGAAGTATTAAAAAAACTGCCTTCTGTCATAAGAGATAACTCATGGGAGATAACTGTTACTGTAAGGGCAAAAGAGATTATTTTAGTTGAAGGCGGAGATAAAAAAGAAAAAGCCTGCGGTATTGCTGTTGACCTGGGGACAACTAAAATTGCTGTCTTGCTTGTTGATTTAATTACAGGCAAAACAATTGATATGAAGGGAATAATGAATCCCCAGATAAGTTATGGGGAAGATGTAATGAGCCGCATAAACTTTGCCATGCAAAGTCAGGACAACACAGATGAGATCAAAAAAGTGGTGGAAAATTCAATAAATAAGACTATTGAACAGTTATGCAGAAGAAATGATTTAAAAACAGAAGAAATAATCGAGATGACCATAGTTGGAAATACAGCTATGCATCATTTATTTTTAGGGCTGCCCGTCAGACAGCTTGGCCTGTCTCCGTTTTTGCCTCTGACAGACGAAGCCCTGGATATAAAAGCAAGGGAGGCAGGTATCGATATTTCTCCGGGTGCTTACATATACATGCTTCCGCCAGTTGCCGGGTTTGTTGGCTCGGACCATGTTGCTATGATTTTAGCTACGGACCTTTACGAAATGGATGGAAATTGCATAGGAATTGATATTGGAACAAATACAGAAATTGCCCTAAAGAGCGGTGACAGCATGGCAAGTGTTTCTACTGCTTCAGGGCCGGCATTTGAAGGCGCTCACATAGAGCATGGCATGAGAGCTGCACCTGGCGCTATAGAAAGGGTTGCAATTGATCCTAAAACGCGTATTCCATCTATCCAGACTATAGGCGACAGGGAGCCTGTCGGTATCTGCGGCTCGGGTATTTTAGATTCCATTGCAGAATTGCTGAAAGCAGGAATAATTGACAGGAGAGGTAAATTCATTTTAGAAAATGATTTTGTCCACAAAGGGAGCACAGGAATTTCCCAGTATATTTTAAACCCGTCATTTTACAAAACTAAGGGCAACGAAAAGAAAAATGAAGCAAGCATTAATTCAAAAAGTAGTGGATGCGACGAAAACAAGCATTCCAAATACGGCAGTAAGGATATTTCCATAAACCAGAAGGATATAGTAGAGATACAGCTGGCAAAAAGTGCAATTAAAACCGGCATTGACATACTGCTGGAAAATGCAGGGATAGGATTTAGAGAAATAGACAGGATAGTAATAGCAGGTGCCTTCGGGTCCTATATTGATCCAAAAAATGTAATAAACATTGGGATGTTTCCCGAGATTCATTTAAATAAAATAATCCAGGTTGGCAATGCGGCTGGAGTGGGGGCAAAAATGGTTTTGATTTCTGCAGAGAAAAGAAAAATTGCTGAAAAAATTGCACATAAAACAAAATACCTGGAGTTGACCGTGTCCAGGAACTTCAGCAGCTATTTTGCAGATAATATACAGTTCCCGGAACCTGCGGAGATAATATAAAAAAATGATTTTAAATTTTTTAACAAATAAAAAAAATATTGCGCTTATTGCAGCAGTAGGCCTGCCTATAATTTTTGCAATAATCTTTATAATGTTTTCACCCGTAAGCTGTAATATTACAAGTGATAG
>CAYMPQ010000022.1:0-1194 GCA_964392345.1 uncultured Actinomycetota bacterium | reverse complement strand
TTTGTTTTTGTTAAAAACGGAAATACTGTTGGGTTTGATGTGGACCTTGCAGGGGAGATAGCCAAAAGAATAGGGAAAGAAATAGAAATAGTTCCTATTCCATGGGACTGTAATTTTAAAGAGCTTAACAATGATGAAATAGATATGGAAATTTCAGCAATTCCAATAACAGAAGAGTATGAAAAAATTGTTGACTTCTCCAGTCCTTATTTTTTACTGGAATACCTGCTGGTCTCCTTAAGCGGGGCTGAAGTTAAAATAAAAGAAGATCTGGAAGGAAAGGAAATAGGGATTTTAGAAATAGAAAAAGAAAATCTGGACAATGACTGCTTGCTTAATTATGAAATACATACATACGGCGGTGTTATAGAGATGTTTGATGATCTTAAAAATAAAAAAATTGAGGGAGTGCTGATTTCCATTCCTCAGGGGGTTAACAAATTAAAAGATAAGAAAGAGTTATATATTGTGCTAAACAGGATTAAAACTAATAAAGAATTTGGCATAGTATTTAAAAAAGGGAACATATTAAGGGAAGAAGTAGATGAGATTTTAGAGGAAATTAAAGAAGATGGAACTTATGATGAAATTTATAACGAGTGGTTTGGACTGTAGGTTTCACAGTTAAAAAATATGGAAAAATTATAAATTTGACATTTACATAATATAAGTACTATAATTTCTTAACATAAGTATAAAAATAATATTTATATAAAAAAGTAGGTGCTTTGAGGCTTTCCCAAAATATAGACGCTTAGGGGAAGTTTAGCAAGTAGCGTAACCGACTATTGTGGTCGGTTTTTTTGTTTTTATATTGGTGTTTTAGTCAGGGATGAGGTAGAAGGTATTGATAATTTTATTATTAAATGTTTAATATATTGCTGAATTAAATATTTTTAGATTTATTGATAAAAAAATATATATTTCTATTGACAAATGATACTATACAATATAGACTAACATAGTATTATATAATACTATGTAGTATTTTTTACTACTGGAAAATAAGAGGAAAGGTATCATTTGTAATATGTGTAACTATTATAAGGTTGGTGAGGTTTCAAAAATATTTAAAGTAAATCCTGTAACTGTCAGAAGATGGTGTAAATCAGGTAAGGTAAGAGCAAGAAAAAGAGGCAAAAGCTGGTATATACATAAAGATGAAATAATATTGTTTGAGGATGTAAAGAAGAA
>CAYMPQ010000021.1:0-22310 GCA_964392345.1 uncultured Actinomycetota bacterium | reverse complement strand
GGTTGCATCTTTTTGTTAGGATACGTCACCGTAATTATGTTTTAGAGTACTTAGCTTTTTGTACTGAAGCCTTACCCTGTACTCAAGATGCTTTACAAAAGAGTAAGCTGCAAAACATACACCAATATAGGCTTTAATTCTATGTGGCTTCCAGTGATATACTGGCCTCACTTTTAGATCATGCTTCGCAGGCTTAAATGCAGCTTCTACATTCCATAAGTCATTGTATTTGGAAAGCACCGCAGCAGGAGAAATATCTGAATTGGTAACCACTGCATTGAGCTGCATGGCTTTCTCAATCCTATATTATTGGGTTTTGTGATTTGTCAGGCCATATTTGGGATAAAAGTGCGGAAGTCGGGAAAAAGTCCAGCTGCACTAGAAGCTTTTAAGTTTAGCTTTAGAGAGTTGCGCCTTCCTTTTTGGGATCTCCTTATTTTTTCTGATATCTTTTTCCCTTTTCTTTGTTATTGTAAAGTTATAAAATAAAATGCAAAAACAAACTTACTGGCTTACATTTTTACTTGATTCGGAAAAACTATACATATTCTGACATAGTCTCCCTTAAATTATTATATTTTCAGGAATTTTAAGAAAAACTAAAAAGTAAAGCTCATGGAATATTTTGCAAAAACAGATATAGGAAACTACAGAGAAAAAAATGAGGATTACTTTTATGCTGACAGTAATTTATTTATAGTCGCTGATGGTATGGGCGGACACAGAGCAGGTGAAATTGCAAGCAAAACTGCAGTTGAAACATTCGTAAAAAATTTTTATAAAAAAATAAAGCCTGAAAATATCAAACAAGCTTTAAGCTTCAGCATTAATTCAGCAAATAAGGAAGTTTATAAAAAATCCATTGCTAAACTTGAATGCGGCGGCATGGGAACTACTTTTACCTGCTGCCATATCCATAATGACACAGCATATATAGTCCATGTTGGTGACACCAGGCTTTACGTTAAATCGGAAGACAATTTTAAACTTCTAACTTCTGACCATACAATTGTCGGAGAATTGTATAGAAGCGGAAAAATAAGTTATGAAGAAACTTTTAATCACCCAAAAAAGAATTTTTTGACCAATGTTTTAGGTATCGCCGAAAATATGGAGCCGGATTTTTTTACGGCAAAACTTAAACCGGGCAGCACCATGCTTCTATGCTCTGATGGGCTGAATTCTATGCTGAGAGACAGCCATATATTGAAAATAATAAATAAATTTAGCAGTTCAGAGGATATCGCACAAAACTTGGTAAACTCTGCAAAAAGAAAAGGCGGATTAGACAATATAACCGTTATCGTTGTAAAAATATAAATACATTATGCCTGACAAAAATAATATCATTTATAACAAATTAATTTCAGACAGATACAGGATAATAAAAAAAATAGCATCCGGAGGCATGGCTGACGTGTATGTCGGCACGGACTTAAAATTAAACAGGCCGGTAGCTATAAAAATATTATCCGAAAACTATGCCAGCAACAAAGATTTCGTGGCAAGGTTTAGAAGAGAAGCACAGATTTTAGCCAAACTTAATGCCCCAAATATCGTAGCAATATATGATTGGGGAGAGTTTAATGGTTCATATTTTATTTGCATGGAATATGTTGAAGGGCAAAGCTTAAAAGAAATAATAGAGAAAAAAGGCACTATAGACCCAAAAATTGCAGCAAACTATGCGGTTCAAATATGCAGCGCTCTAGAGATAGCTCACAGAAACGACTTGATACATAGAGATATTAAACCTCAAAATATACTTATGGCCCCTGATGGGGTAGTAAAGGTCGCTGACTTTGGAATTGCCAAGTCTTTAGATGATGATATTACTAAAACAATAAACATAATTGGAACAGCACATTATATTTCACCTGAACAAGCGCAAGGGGAAATTCTTGACTGCCGAACTGATATTTATTCTTTAGGTATAGTACTGTACGAGATGTTAACCGCAGATGTTCCTTTCAGGGGCGGGAGCTCAATTGATATAAGCTTGAAGCACATAGGAGACCTGCCGGTAAAGCCGTCTAAGCTAATCAGCGGTATTCCAGAAAAATTAGAAAAAATTGTCATGCATTGTTTGGAAAAAAATCCTTCAAAACGTTATCTGAATGCAAACGAATTAAAGAAAGACCTGCAAAATTTTCTGGACAACAAACCTTTGACGATAGATAAAGACGAAGATAAAGAAAAATATATGCATGGCAGACTGCCTCATAAAAAAGGCGCCGGACACTACTACGGCACAGCTAGCGGCAGCCAGGCAATAAAGAAGCTAAAGTTAAATTTTTACAATATACTTCCCTACGCCTTTACGCTTTTATTTTTAATCCTGTTTTTAGTATTTTGCGTAAAATATTACAGCTTAAAAAATGAGCAAAGCGGGCAGAGTTTAGTTATGGTACCGCCAATAGAAAATATTTCTGTTGAGAGTGCTGAAAAAATACTGTCTGCATACAATTTAAATTTAACCATAAAAGACATTGTATACGACTCTAATACAGCTGAAGGGTTCATAATAAGCCAGTCGCCATATTCTGCCAACAGTGTTCCCGCAAATAGCGAGATAGAAGTTTTGGTAAGCAAGGGGGAGGAGAACAAAGATATTTTAATGCCCAATGTTACAGGACTAAGCCTGGAAGAAGGGCTCGAAGTTTTAAAAGAATATGAGCTAAAAGTAAGACCGGCCTCCGAAACTTACTCTGAGACCTTTGATAAAAACATAATTATAGAGCAAAAACCAAAATTTAATGAAAAAATCAGTGCAGAAACCGATGTAAGCCTGACTGTGAGCCTTGGAGGAAAAATAATAATTGTTCCCAACATAATAGGCTTTGATTACTTATATTCATACACTTATCTAGAATCTTTGGGCCTGATTGTAATTAGCAGCAGGGTGCCCAGCACAGAATATCCTGCAGGCACTGTCGTACAAATAAATCCTTCTCCGGGTTCTAGAGTCAAAGAAAATAGCCTGGTAGAAATAATAACAGCTACAACAGAACAGCTGATACAAGTGCCAAATGTTGTAAAGATGAATTTAGCTGAAGCTGAAAACATATTGAATGCTGACAATATAAATTTTGAAATAATCTATGTGGAAACAGATTATTCGGTACAAAAGGGATTGGTTCTCGGACAAGTTCCTGAGTCAGAAAGTTACATATCTCAAAGTAGCATCATTATACTTTATGTTGGCCAATAAATTTTATTTAACAAAAGTATAGAACATTTACTGAGAAACAGTGAAATGGGAGAAGGGTTATGCTTTGTCAGCATAGCCAAAAATACCCATAGATTCATATTTTTTTGCTCTTTGCATCTTCAGCTCTTCACCTGGTACATTCTTGTACATTTCCAATGCGCCCATAATATATTTTTTTACTATCCTTACCATCCTTTTTGGATTATTCTGCGCACCGCCAAGCGGCTCGTGGATTATTCTGTCAATTATCTTCAGTCTGATTAAATCCTTTGAAGTAATTTTTAAAGCCCTGGCTGCAAGCTTGGAACCAGAAGGATCTTTCCACAGAATAGCCGCGCATCCCTCAGGTGATATAACAGAATATGTTGCATTTTTGAGCATCATTACATAATTGCCAACTGCCAGCGCCAGTGCGCCTCCGCTTCCTCCTTCACCTATTAAAACAGATATAATCGGAACTTTTACCTCAAACATTGTAAGGATGCTTTTTGCAATTGCGCCAGCCTGCCCATCGTCTTCAGCTTCAAGCCCGGGATAAGCACCGGGAGTGTCAATAAGAGTAATAATTGGAAAACCAAATCTATCGGCAAGTTTCATAATTCTCTGAGATTTTCGATATCCCTGTGGAATCCCCATGCCAAAGTTATGCTTTACCCTCTGTTTTATATCTTTTCCCTTGTTGTTTCCTATAACAGCTACCGTTGTTCCTGCCAGCCTGCCAAGACCTGCAATTATTGATTTATCATCACCTGTTTGCCTGTCTCCAGCCAGCTGTATAAAATCTTCAAAAATGCCGCTAATATAATCGAGACACTGCGGCCTATTTTCATTTCTTGAAAGTTCTACAATTTTCCATACCTTTTTAGCTTCCTTTTCGATTTTCCTGTAATTGTCAATTTTTTGAGCAAGTTCTCTTTCGGCCTCTGTAAAATGAATACCAGAGAAAAAAGGCGTTCTCTTGAGCTTTTCCATTTTAGACAATGACTCTAAAATTTCCTTAAAATAATTTTTTGGAACTTTTTCTAATTTCTTTAAATCCATACCATCATCTCTCAAATAGTTTTAAAAGTTTTGCTATTGTATCCCTTATGTCATTTCTGCTAACAATAATATCAACCTGCCCATTTTTTAAGCCTCTTTCTGAAGTGCCAAAATCAGAGGGTACGCCTTTTTTTATAGTCTGCCTTACAACCCTTGGCCCGGCAAAGCAAAATAGCGCTCCGGGTTCTGATATAATAATATCTGCAATAGTTGCAAAACTTGCACTAACACCACCTGACGTAGGATTTGTTACAATACAAAAATACGGCGTCTTGTTTTCTCTAATCCTGTTTATGCAAGAAACTGTTTTTGCCATCTGCATAAGCGACATTGCACCTTCCTGCATCCTTGCCCCGCCAGAAGCACAAAATATTACCAGAGGAACTTTTTTTTCAATGCTATAATCTGTAATAATTTTAATCTTCTCCCCAATAGCACTCCCCATGCTCCCACCAATAAAGCTAAAATCCATAACACCTAAAGCAATGCTGTAATTTTTTATTTTTGCTTTTCCAACTATAATTGCATCCTCCAGACCGGATTTTAGTTTCGCTTCCTTTAGTTTGGTGCTGTATGGTTTAATGTCATAAAAATTTAAAAAATCTACCGAATGGACGTTGCTGCCCAATTCAACAAAACTGTTGTCATTCGTGGTTATCTGAATCCTATCTCTGGCACTCACATAGCTGTGGTAGCCACAAAGTGGGCATACCCACAAATTTGACATAAATTTTTCTTCATTAATCTTTTTTTTGCAATTTCTGCATTCTAAATCATCCATCAGAACTCAGCACCTACTCCTCATATTTTTTAAATCCAAGAGTAACATTGTGGCCCCCAAAACCCATTGAATTAGAAATGGCTACATTAATGTCTCTTTTTACACTGACATTTGGCGTATAATTTAAATGTGCGCATTTCTCATCAAAATTATCCAGATTAATTGTAGGAGGGATAACACCATTTTTTATAGCTAAAGCCGAGGCTGCTGCTTCAATGGCTCCTGCTGCCCCAAGACAGTGCCCTGTCATCGACTTTGTAGAACTTACATTAATTTTATCTGTACCATCGCTAAAACATTTTTTTATAGCATTACTTTCTACAATATCATTTAATGGAGTAGAAGTTCCGTGAGCATTTATGTAATCTACTTCATCTAAATTAATGCCGCCTTCCCTTAAACAATTTTTTATACATCTTACAACATTTACTCCTGTCTCTTCCAGTGCAGTTATGTGATAGGCTTCGCCTGAAAGGCCGTAGCCAAATATTTCACAATAAATTTTTGCGTCTCTTTTTATAGCATGCTCCAGATCTTCTAAAATTAAGACAGCGCCCCCTTCCCCCATTACAAAACCATCTCTATCTCTATCAAAAGGCCTTGATGCTTTTTCCGGATCATCGTTCCTTGCAGAAAGAGCATTCATGTTGGAAAATCCAGCCATTCCCAAAGGTGTGATTGCTGCTTCGCTGCCGCCTGCCAGCATAGCTTTTGCGCTGCCTCTTTTTATAATCTCAAACGCATCACCTATTGCATTTGAACCTGCGGCACATGCTGTAGTTGTTGTACTGACCGGTCCCTTTGCTCCGCTTGCAATAGACACCTGTGCGGAAGCCATATTACTTATTATCATAGGAATAAGAAACGGACTTACCCTGTCAAGCCCTTTTTCCAAAAGCCTCTGATGCTGCTTCTCCAGAGTTCCAAGACCGCCTATTCCGCTGCCAACGTAAACTCCGACATCCCCGTCATTGCTGCTATTTATTTTCAATTTAGAGTCCTCGAGTGCCATTACTGCAGCAGCTACAGCAAATTGGGCAAATCTGTCCATCCTTTTGGCCTGCTTAAAATCCATATAATCTTTAGGATCAAAATCATTGATTTGCGCTGCTATTCTAGATGCTATTTTTTCTACATCAAACCTGTCAATCCTGCTTACTCCCGATTTTCCTGAAACAAGATTATTCCAAGATTCCTCTAAATTTAGTCCTATCGGAGTTACAGCACCAATCCCTGTTATCACTACTCTTCTATCTCTTCTGTCCATCTTTTGTTTTATCACCATTCCTTGTTGTAAATATTATCTAAAAAGTAAAAAATTTATTAAATGCCCATTCCACCATCCACGTTTAAAACAATGCCTGTTATGTAGTCAGAATCCTCACCTGCAAGGAAAAGTACTGCTTTTGCTACATCATCCACACTCCCTAACTTTCCTGCAGGTATCAGGCTCATAAGCTTTTCCTTTATACTCTCATCTAATTTGCGTGTCATTTCTGTCTGTATATAGCCGGGAGCGACAGCATTGACCATGACATTTCTACTTGCAACCTCTTTTGCCAATGATTTTGTAAGTCCTATTATCCCTGCCTTTGATGCTGAGTAATTACATTGCCCGGCATTTCCATGAACCCCGACTATTGACGAAATATTTATTATCTTTCCGCTTCTTTTTTTTATCATATTTTTAACTACATACTTTGAGCATATAAAAGCCCCCGTAAGGTTCACTTCTATTACTTTTTTCCAATCAGCCAGGCTCATTCTCATTATTAAATTGTCCATAGTAATACCGGCATTATTTACAAGAATATCTATCCTGCCCTGCACCTTTATAATTTCATCTACAGTCTTTTTAACCTCATTTTCATCTGTTATGTCAACCTTAGAAAAATATGCTCTCCCGTTTCCATATGCAGATTGAAGCCTGCCTGCGGCTTCTTTTCCTTCCTTATCGTTTACATCAAAAACATACACGGTGGCGCCTTCTTTTAATAACTCTTCGCAAATTCTTATACCAATGCCCCTGGCCCCGCCTGTTACTATGCTAATTTTGTCTTTAAGCTTCATTTGTGATCCCTTCCTCCGCTAATACTTCCTTCACCTTTAAAATATCTTCCAACCTGTCAGTTTTTAGTATCTTAATATTTTCTGCATTGTTTTTACTTGCAATCCTTTTTACCAGGCCTGACAGCACCTTGCCCGGCCCTACTTCAATAAAAATTTTTGTATTTTTCCTCAATAAATATTCTATGCTGTCAACCCATCTGATTGGATTTACCAGCTGCCCTACCAAAACTTTTTTAATATCATCTTTGCCAACATATGAGACATTGGTCGTGGAAAAAAATTTTATAGCCGGGCCCTTAAAATTTACGCTGTCTTCAATGAACTTTTCTAACTGCTCTGACACTTCTCTCATTAAAGGGCAATGTGAGGCAATGCTGACTTTTAATGGAACAACCTTTTTTGCACCATTTTGCTCGAGCTCGCTTGCAGCTTTTTTGACATCACTTTTGTATCCGCTTATTACAATCTGCGAATAATCATTAAAATTTGCCATAAAGACCCTGCCTTTGTAGCTTTCCAGGACATTGTAAACCACGTCTAAATCAGCCCCTATGACAGCTGCCATCATACCATGCCTGCTGCTGCCTCCCATTAATTTTCCCCTGTGCGACACAAGTTTAGCGCCCTGCCTGTAATCATAAAAACCACTGCTGTATAGCCCGCTGTATTCACCAAGGCTATGCCCTAAAACAGTGTCTATACATTCTTTCCCTGCAGGCAGGCTGCTCATAACATAATCATTTACGGCACAACTTAAACTGTAAATAGAAATCTGGCTAAACTGAGTTTTATTGAGTAAATTATTTTCAGCATTGCTGTTATATATAATGTCCAAAATATCCTCGCCAGCAATTTCACTTGAAATCTCAAAATACTTTTTATACTCCTCATTGCTGTCTAAGAAATCCTTTCCCATATTTATGTATTGGGAACCCTGCCCCGGAAACATCAGTGCTGCCTTCTTCATGTTATCCTTATTTTCTCTTTCTTTAACATTCATTTTATTTTTCAATTCCAAAAAAATTTATTTCTAAGCTATGGCAAACATTATTTCTGTAATACAGGCTATTTTCCCATCAACCATAGCTTTTCCTTTTGCTTTGCCAATACTTTTTCTAAAACTTCCCATTTCCACTTCTATCTCTAATTTGTCTCCGGGCTTTACTATTTTTTTAAATCTTGCCTTGTCAATACCTGCAAAAAGTACCAGCTTACCTTTGTTTTCAGGCATCATTAGCAGTGAAACTGCACCAACCTGGGCAATAGTTTCAATTATAAGGACCCCCGGCATAATTGGGTTGGATGGAAAATGTCCCTTGAAGTAATACTCATCTCCACTGACATATTTTATTCCTTTAATTTTTTTTCCCGGTTCAACCTCTGCTACCTCATCTACCAAAAGAAAGGGAGGTCTGTGAGGAATTATTTTTTCAATTTCCTCTTTATTTAATTTCTTCATGATTTTACATCCTTTTAAATAAAATATAAAAAAAGTAAAAAAGCATGTTTTGGAACAAAACTAAATTCAGCTAAAACCTTGCTCTATATTTACGCCTTGCTTGATTTCTTAAGTTAGACGATGCAGTGTTCTTATAGTTTCACAAAAATTGCTTTCAATGTATAATTGGTAGAGTGTTGAAACTTTATTTCAGTTTACTTGTCTATTACTGTAACCAATTATAAGTTGGGTTCTTTAGTATGTCGGAAGTGGCAATAAAGTTAATAAAATAAATAATTTAAGGATGAGGCTAAAAAATATGAATAAAATTTATTCAGACAAAAATATTTTACTTGTTTATCCAAAATATGAAGAAACATTTTGGAGTTTTAAAACTGTTTTAAAAATGATAGGGAAAAAATCTGCATATCCTCCTTTAGGACTTTTGACAGTAGGATCTATGCTTCCAAAAAAATGGGGAAAAAAATTAATTGACATGAATTGTGAAAAATTAATGGACGAGGATATAAAATGGGCAGACTACATCTTTATAAGTGCAATGCTTGTTCAGAGAGAATCGTCTAAAGATGTAGTTAAGAAAGTACAAAGTTTGGGAAAACCTGTAGTAGCCGGGGGACCACTTTTTACCACAAATTATGAAGACTTCCCAGAAGTCGATTATTTTGTTTTAGGAGAGGTAGAAGATACTCTTAAGGTATTTTTAGATGATCTTGAAAAAGGTTCTGCAAAGAAAATTTATTTTCCTGAAAAATTTCCGGACATTTCAAAATCTCCTGTTCCTGATTGGAGCTTAATTGATGTATCAAGATACAACTCACTATCTATCCAATATTCCAGAGGCTGCCCATTTAATTGCGAGTTTTGTGATGTTGTTAGATTAAATGGAAGAACTCCCAGATACAAGTCAAAGGAACAACTGACAAATGAGCTTGAATCATTGTATGATACAGGATGGCGCAATGGAGTATTTTTTGTTGATGACAACTTTATAGGCAACAAAAGAAATGTAAAAAATGAAGTACTCCCAGCTATTATTAAATGGCAAAAAAAGAGAGGGCGTCCTTTTACTTTTAACACGCAAACCACAATTAATTTAGCCGATGATAAAAAGTTAACCAAATTAATGGTGGAAGCTGGTATTACAGCAGTTTTTATAGGTATCGAGACACCTGACAATGATAGCCTGAAAGAAGCCTGCAAAGTTCAGAATGTGGGCAAAGACCTCCTGCAGTCAATTAAAAAGATTCAAAATGCAGGAATGGAAGTCCAGGCTGGTTTTATTGTTGGTTTTGATAGCGATGGTCCATCAATTTTCCAGCGTCAGATTGACTTTATCCAAAAAAGCGGTATTGCAACTGCTATGGTTAGCGTATTGACAGCTCTCCCCAAGACAAGGCTTTATGAGCGCCTTTTGAAAACAAACAGACTGACAGGAGAAGCATCTGGAAATAATACTAAAAGTTCTGAGTTAAACTTTATCCCAACCATGGGTACAGAAACTTTGCTTAAGGGACATAAACAAATTTTGGATACAATATATTCACCAAAGTTTTATTATGCAAGAGTAACTACTTTTCTAAAACAATATAAGCCTATGAAAGGTAAGCGTGCAAGGCTTCGCCTTTATCATATCAAAGCATTATTTAGTTCAATGTGGATTCTTGGCGTTAAAAAAAGCGGGCGTTTTTATTACTGGAGGTTTTTTCTGCAAAGTCTTATCAGGCGCCCGAAACTTTTCCCTTATGCTGTCGGGCTGTCAGTTATAGGAATTCATTTCAGAACGATTTCTTAGTATATTGCTTTTTCCACCTTATTGTTTCAGGAGAACTTGGAAACCTTCTAACTTTTTTGCTGCTTGAGTTTAGCATGATATCATATTTACACTATCATTTTAAAATTAATCAACAAAATAGATGGAAAATTTTGATATAAATAAATTTAAAAAAATTTCAAAAACTAAATTATTTGGAAAGAACATAATCTATCTCAAAAAAATAGATTCTACCAATAGTTATGCTTCTATTCTTGAAAAAAAGATAGCCTCGTCAGGAAAAATCGGCTCAAGCAGCAAGTTAAACGGAACCGTTATTCTTTCAGAAACTCAGAGTCATGGAAGGGGAAGATTTGGAAGAGCCTGGCTGTCGCCTGCAGGCGGCTTGTGGTTTACTATAATGCTTGTGGCCCCCTTTGAAGAAAAAGAGCTGCCCAATACTACTGTTATAACTGCAATTTCCATTGCTGAAATACTAAGAAAAGACTACAGCATTAGGGCATATATTAAATGGCCCAATGATATTTATTACAAAAAAAATAAGTTAGGCGGTATTTTGACAGAAACTGAAAAAGTCAAAGGAAATGTTTTTTTAAATATAGGCATTGGGCTAAATGTAAATTTGGATATGGAAGACTTTAAACCATATGCAGGCAAAGCTATTTCTGTTAAATCCATAACCGGAAAAGTGGCAGACAGAGAGATGTTGCTATCAAAAATTTTATATAATTTTGAAAAATATTATGAGTACTATATCAAAACAAAAGATCT
This sequence comes from uncultured Actinomycetota bacterium, assembly GCA_964392345.1. Lineage (GTDB taxonomy): Bacteria > Actinomycetota > Humimicrobiia > Humimicrobiales > Humimicrobiaceae > JAUVXY01. Next base: position 11,206 of record CAYMPQ010000021.1, on the reverse strand, counting down.
TAAAACAATATTTAATAAAATGGAAAATTTTTTTGTCTGTGAGTAGCTATACAGTTGGGCTATAAAAAATTACAGTAAATCGCTCTTATCCAGTAACTTTTTTGCCTCCTGTAAATCACTTTTTTCAACACTTAACTCCACGCCTCTAGCATACTGCTGCTGGGGAAACATCCCTCCTGCATCATCGGAACGAACCAATGCCTTGATTCCATAACCCTCTAAAAAACTTTTTGCCATTTCTGCTTCTACTCTTGAATTAAAAACCTTTACAACAATCAGCTTCTCCATTTTATTTTCCACTTTTTATCCTGTTTATTAACTTTGGTACAACTTCAAACAAATCCCCCACTATACCATAATTTGCAACCCTGAAGATTGGAGCACCGGGATCCTTGTTTATGGCTACTATTATATCAGAAGTCTGCATTCCAGCAAGATGTTGAATAGCTCCTGATATGCCGCAGGCTATATATATTTTTGGGTTAACAGTCTTGCCTGTCTGGCCTACCTGATGCGGGTAAGATATCCAGCCAGAATCAACTGCTGCTCTTGAAGCACCAACAACACCGCCAAGAAGTTCTGCAAGTTCTTTTAGCATTGCAAACTTATCTCCACTTCCCAGCCCTCTGCCTCCGGAAACAATCACATCATAATCAGTTATATTAATATTCTCACTGGTCTCTTTTTCTACATTAACTAATTTATACTTAGTTTTAAATTTAGTTTCATCTACATCTATACATTCTATTTTTTCCCTGTAGTCAGTATTTGCCTCCCTGATCTTTTTTTTCTCCATAACATGAGGCCTGACTGTGGCCATTTGAGGCCTTGAATTTTTGGTAATAATAGTTGCGAGAATATTGCCGCCAAAAGTTGGCCTTGTCTGAAGCAGTATCTTTTTTTGCTTATCAATTTCAAGTCCGGTACAATCTGCTGTAAGGCCGGTTTTCAATATAGCTGCTACCTTTGGAATTAGTGTTCTTCCAAACGATGTTGCTCCAGCCAAAAATATCTCAGGTTTATATTTACTTATTACCTGCACCAGTGCTTTGGCAAAAATATCATCAAAATTGGTAGAAAAAACAGGACTTTCTACAAGATATAGCTTGTCTAATCCATATTCAAAAGCTTCACCTAAATTATTTTCAAGACCGCGCCCAATTACTACAGCTGAGAGCAAGACACCCAGTTCATCGGCAAGCACCCTTGCGGCACTTATAAGCTCATAGCTGACGTCTATTATTTTATTGTTATTTGTCTCAAGAAATACGCATACACCGCTGTAACTGGAGAAGTCTTTTTCTTTTACTTCATCCAGTCCAACAATCTTTATAGATTTAAATTTACAAACCTCTATACATGCTCCGCAAAATATGCAGCTCTCGTCAATTACTGCTTTTCCGCCAGTTATTTTAATAGCATCATACATGCATACATTCCTGCAAATGCCGCAACCCGTACAGCTGCTGTTTACTTTAATTTCCACAACATATTCCCTTGTACCTTATTTATACAACATTTAGTTCTTTTAATTTATGGTATAACTCTCCAGCCTGCTCTTCAGAACTTCCTCCAATTATTTTGACCTCATGCTTTATTTGAGGTGTAAAAATTTTAATCACCTGCGTAAATGATCCAGAAAGCCCGACCTCATCTTCGCATACTTCTAAATATTTCATATCCCAGACAGGTATGTCTACTTTTTTAGCTTTCATCTTTCCCCTCAGCGATGGAACTCTTGGAACATTTATATCCTTTGCCACTGATATTGCTGCTGGAAGCCTTACCTCAATAGTTTCGTATCTATCTTCCATAAGCCTTTTAGCCTTTATCTTGTTTTTGCTTATCTCAAGTATCTGGCTTACATAGCCTATAAAAGGAATACCGAGCCTGTTTGCAAACTCAGGCCCAACCTGACCTGTATCGCCATCCAGTGTTTGTTTCCCAAATATTATGAGCCTGCAGCTGCCAATTTTTTTTACAGCTCTTGCAAGAGTATTGGCTGTAGCCCATGTGTCCGCTCCTGCAAATGCTCTGTCTGAAAGTAGAATTGCCCTATCTGCACCAACAGATATAGTTTCCCTCAAAGCTTCTTCAGATTGAGGAGGCCCCATACTGATGGTAATTACTTCCACATCTGTATCGCTTTCAACAGAGCTGTCCTTGCTGGCAAGCATTTCTTTAATTCTCACGCCTTCTTCAACAGCATAAGAATCAAATGGATTTATTGTATTGCCTGCCCCTTCCCTGACCAAAGTATTTGTTTCTGGATCTATCTTTATTTCAGTTGACCCGGGGACCTGTTTTATGCATACTATTATTTTTATTTTTACCACCTGCTTAGTTTAAATTAATATTTACAATACTCCTCTTTTTATCATGTCAAGAGCAATAACGTTTCTCAGAACTTGATTTGTTCCCTCATATATTTGTGTAATTTTTGCATCCCTCATCATCTTCTCTACCGGATATTCTTTCATATAGCCATAGCCTCCAAAAATTTGTATGGCATCATTTGTAACTTTCATAGCCATATCAGAAGCAAACACCTTGGCCATTGATGACAGTCTTGAGACATTTTTATCTCCGCTATCTATAACTTTTGCTGCATAATAGACTAAAGATCTTGCTGCTTCAATATTGATCGCCATGTCTGCGAGCATATGCTGTATAGCCTGAAAAGATGATATCACAGCTCCAAATTGCTTCCTTATTTTAGAATAATTTAAGGCTTCTTCCAAAGCTGACTGCGCAATGCCTACTGCCTGCGCACCAATTGCCGGTCTGGACCTGTCAAAAGTTTTCATAGCAATTATAAATCCCATTCCTTCCCTGGAAATGATATTTTCCTTAGGTACTTTGCAGTTAGTAAAAATCAGTTCTCTTGTAGCAGAAGCCCTCATACCCATTTTATTTTCTTTTTTCCCAAAACTAAAACCTTCGGCACCTTTTTCTACTATAAAGGCGCTTGCTCCGCGCGCTCCTTTTTCAGGATTGGTCATTGCAAGTATTGTGTATATGTCAGCTTCTCCACCATTTGTTATCCACTGTTTTGTCCCATTTAGAATATAACTGCTCCCATCTAAAACAGCTGTGGTTCTAATTCCCGAAACATCACTTCCAGCTTCTGATTCCGTAAGTCCAAATGCTGCAAGTTTTTCTCCGCTGGCAAGTAGAGGCAGAAACTTTTTCTTTTGTTCCTCGCTACCTGATATTAAAATAGGCAAAAAACCAAGTCCGGAAGCAGCATAAGATGTAGCAACACTCAAATCGCCCCTGCTTAATTCTTCGGTAACAAGACATACTTCAAAAATACCGGTTCCCATTCCTTCGTACTCTTCTGGTATAAACAACCTGAATAAATCGCTTTTCCCGATTTCCTTTAATATGTCAGTTGGGAATATTTCATTTTCATCCATTTCTGCTCTTTGAGGAATTATCTTTTCCTCAACAATCTGCCGGCATATATCCACTATCATTTGCTGTTCTTCTGTTAAAAAATGTCTCATAAGTCCTCCAGATAAATTTTATAAAAGATTATTTCTTAAACTACATACATTACTTTTGTTTTATAAAAAGACGGCTGTAGAAACTAATGGTTTCATAAAATCATTTTCCCAAATTTAGTTTCTTACATAAATCATACAAATGATGCCGGGCACTTGCAAACATATTAGAAGAATTATTGTTTTGGTTATGAAACTTTATGGGTACTAATGCGTCTTTTCTTAAGAACTCTAAAGAAAACCTCTGTTGTTAATATTGTTTTAAAAAATAGCTAAATAAACACTGGAGGATAAAATTTTAAAAAAATAGAATTTAGTTGGAGGAGATGGCATGGTAAATATAAAAAATGGTATAGCAGATGCAGGAGCTTCCGGAGTTAGAATCAAGGCTTCTGCTGAAAAGTTCGTTATTAAACTAACATTTTCATTTGCGTTTGCAATACTTATGTCAATTTCTGCAAATGCATTTACATATCTCTCGTTTACACCTGTTCCCATAACACTGCAGGTCATGACAGTGCTATTGTCCTCTATACTTTTGGGCAGCAGATGGGCACCAGCCAGCCAGCTTTTGTATGTACTGATGGGTGTGTCCGGAATGCCTGTTTTTGCAGGCTTCAAAAGCGGAACCTTAGCGCTTGCAGGCCCCACAGGAGGCTATATAATTGGCTTTATATTTGCTTCTTTTGCAGCCGGATATATATATGAAAATTATTCTTACAAGCATCGCAGAGGTACAACAAGTTACACTGCTGTTTGCTTTGCCTCATGCCTTGCAGGCCTTATGGTTATTTATTTTTTTGGATATATCCACCTTCTTGGATACTTATATAATTTCAGCGGAACTCAAAATTTAATTAGCCTGCTGGCTAAAACCTGGAAATTAGGAATACAGCCTTTTATAATAGCAGATCTTCTAAAAGTTTTAATTGTACTAAATATTTTAAAAGTTATAAAAATCAGGAGAGCAAAAAATAAGTAGAGGATATGAAAAAAATTAAAATAAATGATACTACCATAAGAGATGCATTTCAAAATATAGATCCTTACCATATAGACACGACTTCGCTTGATCCTTTGCTGCGTTATTATGACAATCTAAATTTTGACAGCATGGAAGTCTGGGGAGGAGCAAGTTTTGAAAAGATACTTGAAAGCAATCTGCGCACGTCTCCATGGGACATGCTTTGTCATATCAAAAGTAAAATCCCATCCACACCACTTCAGGCATTGATGAATGCAAAGAGTCTTGTAAATTTTGAAATTTATTCTAAAAATATCATAGAAAAATTTATAAAGCAGTGCACCAAGAATGGTGTTGATATATTCAGGATGTATGATCCGTTAAATAATCTGGACAATCTTAATTTTGCAATATTAAAAGTTGTGGAAAATGGTGGAAAATGTCAGGGAACAATAATCTATGACAACTCAAAAAACACAGACTTTTATATAGAGGAAGCAAACAAGTTAGCACAATTTGGCTGCAGCAGTATCTGCATCAAGGATATAGAATCAACGCTTCTTCCTAAAAAAACTGCAGAACTTTTTAAAATACTAAAACAAAAAATAAATATTCCTTTGTTTTTAAGCGCATATAACCTGAGGGGGCTTCAAGTGCTAAATTATTATCAGGCTTGCACTAGCGGGTGTGATGGAATAGATCTTAGCTTTATGCCCTCTTCATATACCGACTTTACTCCTTCTTACTTTCCATTTTTTTTAGGCTTAAAAAATACAAATATTTCACATAGCTTGGATTATCTAAAAGTTTTGCAGCTATATGAGAATACAAAAAAACATATTTATCCACACCTAAAAAAAGATTTATTTTCGCTAAACTTTATACTTAGCAGCACTAATAAAAATCTTCTCCCAAAATGGTTACTGTCAAGCCTCAACAGGCAGCTTCACGAAATAGGAGAGGCAGATAAGTTAGATTTAATAATAGAAGAAATTTTTAAAATTAAAAACGAGGTTGGAAGCCCTTCTCTCGCCACTCCAGTAGGACAGATAATAGCAAGCCAGGCAATACTTAACACAATAATCTCTGATTACAGATGGGAAATTGTAAGCGACGAGATGAAAAAGCTTCTGCAGGGATATTATGGCAAACTGCCGCAAAAACCAGACCGTGAGCTTATCGATAAACTGTCAGACAGCATCGGATATAAGGAAAATGGGGCAAGTTTTGAAACTGAAGATATTTATGAGCAATGCAAAAATGAACTGGCAGGTTTGTCCAGCAGGGAAGAAGATATCTTGAGCTACTGCTTATTTCCTGAAAAAACAAGAAAATTTCTCGAACAAAAAAAGGGTAAAAAAGATGAAGCTTCTGGCGCTTCCCTGGTAAGTACAGACACAAGCGGAATAACTCAAAAGGTTGAAACAGGCAGTTCAAATTATAAGTTGCAGGATCTGGATATTAAAAAAATAAAAGAAATATCAAATCTAGTTGAAAGCAGCAATATAGACGAAATAAAATTGGAGCTGGACGGTATAAAAATATCCATAAATAAATCCAGGTATAAACCAGAAAAATATGAACAATCCAAATCCATAAAATTACCAGACGAAGAAACTTATGATAAGGGCATAGTTGAGATAAAATCTCCAATTGTAGGGACATTTTACAGTGCGCCTGCTCCGGATAGCCCACCATTTGTAAATGTCGGCGAAAAAGTAAACAAGGGAGATACAATTTGTATAATTGAGGCCATGAAACTTATGAACAAAGTCACTTCTGAATATGATGGAGAAATAAAAGAAATAGTAGTTAAAAATGAAGAAGCCGTTGAATTTAATCAAACCATAATGCTTTTAAAATTATAATTATGTTCAAAAGAATACTCATAGCAAACAGAGGAGAAGTTGCAGTAAGAATCATCAGAGCCTGCAGAGAACTTGGAGTTGAATGTGTTTCAGTATACTCCACGGCAGACAAAGACTGCATTCATACAAAACTTTCTGACCAAAGTATCTGTATAGGACCTCCGCAACCGGCAAAAAGCTATCTTAATATTAATAATATAATAAGTGCTGCAGCAGTAACTAACTGTGACGCTGTTCACCCCGGATATGGATTTTTAGCAGAAAATCCAGAATTTGAAGAAAGCTGCGCCAGCAATGACTTAGTTTTTATAGGCCCACCTTCCAAAGTTATATCTCTTGCAGGAAATAAATCCAGGGCTATAGAAGTAATGAGGAATAACAGGATACCTGTTATTCCCGGCTCCAGCGGAAATGTTAAAAATGTACACGATGCATTAAAATTTTGCAAAAGACTTGGTTATCCTGTTATCATAAAAGCTTCTTTTGGAGGAGGCGGGAGGGGAATGAGAATATGCAAAGATAAAAAGGATATGTTATCTTTCTTTCCTTTGGCCGTATCAGAATCCAAGTCCTCCTTTGGTGTCGGCGAAGTATATATAGAAAAGTACATTTCAAAACCGAGGCATATAGAATTTCAAATAGTAGCAGATAACTTTGGGAATATTACATGTGTAGGAGAAAGAGAATGTTCCATTCAAAGAAGACATCAGAAACTAATAGAGGAAGCGCCCGCAGTAAATTTATCTTCAAGAACCAAAAAAATAATGAAGGAATGCGCCATTAGAGCAGCCAAAATTATTAATTATAAAAATTTAGGGACTATTGAATTTTTAGTAGACGAAAATGAAAATTTTTATTTTATAGAGATTAATACCCGTATACAGGTAGAGCATCCAATTACTGAAATGGTAACAGGAATTGATCTGGTAAAAGAACAGATAAAAATAGCATCAGGAATAAAAAATACTTTGCCAGATAATAATAAAATTTCTGGCCATGCTATTGAATTTAGAATAAATGCAGAAGATTCCGAAAATAAATTTGCCCCGTGCCCCGGGAAAATTACAGATTGTTTTCTGCCCGGAGGGCCCGGTGTAAGAATTGATACATATATCCACTCAAACTCAGAAATTTCTCCTTTTTACGATTCCCTTATTGCCAAGCTTATAGTCTGGGCAAATACCAGAGAGGAAGCAATCTCAAGATCAGTTAGAGCACTTGATGAATTTAAAATCGATGGCATTAAAACCACTATTCCATTTCACAAAAAAATCCTGTCTAAAGATAATTTCAAATTAGGAAAAATCCATACTCATTTCATTGAAGAAGAAATATTATAATTAACAATATCATTTTTTAGGCAATTATATTAGAATCCTACAAGCTGTCTACATTCAATATGCAATTCCAATTTATTAATATTATTTAATAAAGTTCTTCTAAAAACTCATACACTTCTTTTGTATCCTTTAAAAAGTATTCTGCTTTTGTTTGTAATGGGTAATTTTCCCCCACTTTTATATTTACACCATCTACATTTGTTTCAAATAAAGATTCATCTGTTAAGTCATCCCCAATACAAATTGTTATACTAGGTTTTAATTCTCTGTATTTCTTTTTGACTTCAATCATTGCATTTCCTTTGCTTATATCTCTATGCTTGACTTCAATTACTTTCTTCATTTTTAGATAATTTATTGGGTGTTTCTTTTTATATTTCTCTAATATTTTTAAAATTTCTTTCAAATATATTAAGTCTTTTTTAAGACAGTTTCTAAAATGTATAGCAAAAGTAATTTTTTTATCCTCTATTTTAAAACAAGGCACATCTTTAATAATTTTATTTACTTTGTTTTTTATTTCTCTGATAACTGACAAATTCTTCTCTGCTATCTGTATCAAAAATGTGCTTTCATATTTTAATTTTATTTCAGCTCCATGAATACCTATCCAATTTATTCTATTTATATCAATGTCTTTGAAAAACTTAAGCAAATCTCCAAGTGTGCGCCCAGTGACTATAGTGACTATAGTTTCTGGTTTATCGCTCAACCTTGATAATAAATTTTTATGCTGGCTTGAGATAATAGCATCTTTTGGATTCTTTTTTATCCCTACTAAAGTTCCATCATAATCCAAAAATAGAAATATATGCTCAAACCTATTAATATTATCCAAAACTTCTTTTAAGTATTTTTTTAAATATTTAATATCAATCTCCAGGATTTTAAAAAGTTTTTATAAAATAATTCAAAAAATTATCAGCCCAATTAAAAATATCTTTATCTTTCACTATTTTTCTTAAAGCAAATATTTTTTTCTTTCTTTCTTCAACTGGCATCTTAAGGGCCAAATTAATACTATCTGCTACCTCTTCAGAATCATATGGATTTACCATAATAGAATCTTTTTTCATTTCCTCTGCAGCCCCGGCAAACTCACTCAGGATAAGGACGCCATTTCCTTCAGATTTGCAGCTTACATACTCCTTTGCAACTAAGTTCATTCCATCTCTTAAAGGAATTATCAGACAAATATCGGAAGCTTTATAAAAAGAAATTAATTTGGTTTGAGGTATAGCTCTATAGATATATTTTACAGGAGACCAGGTTTCTTCAGCAAATCTTCCGTTAATTCTTCCCACAAGTTCATCGACTCCTTTTTTTAAATCAATATATTCTCTTATTTTAGTTCTGCTTGGAACACATATTTGAATAAAAATTACTTTTCTTTTATATTCAGGATATTTTTCAAAAAATCTTTCAATGGATAGAAGTTTTTCTTTTATTCCTTTGGTATAGTCAAGTCTTTCTACACTAATAATTAATTTTATATTGCTATTTATTTTTTTAACACTTTTTAAAAACTTACCCGCATTTTTATTTTGTGAAAGATTATTAAATTTCTTAAAGTCTATGCTTATAGGGAAATTCTTTACACTTACGGATCTTTCGCCAACAATCACTTCGCCTCTTTTAAAATTAACCTTTAAATTCAATATTTCTTTGCAGCAAGTTAGAAAATTATAAGCGTCAGTCTTAGTCTGAAAACCAATAAGACTGCAACCAAGCATGCCTTTTAAAATTTGTTTATCCCGGGGGAGCACTCTAAATATTTCAGAGTTAGGAAATGGAATATGAAGAAAAAATAATAATTTTAAGTCTTTATTTTTTTCTCTTAATAAATTTGGGAGAAGGGTAAGATGATAATCTTGAATCCATACAAGTTCATTTCCAGAAATTTCTTCCAATACCTCAGAAGCAAACTTCCTGTTTACAGATAAATAGTATTCCCAGTATTTATTATTAAAATGGCTTTGAAATATAAATCCGTGAAGGAGAGGCCAAATAGTTCTATTTGAAAAACCATGATAGTAACCCCCTATTTCATTTTTAGTAAGATTTACAAATTTTAGACCATACCCTTCATCTTTTGATTTATACCCGACATTTATTTTTACGCCCGAAGAACGGTTTATGCCAGCCCGTCCACCCCATCCTATCCAAAGTCCTCCTCTTTTAGACATAATTGGGTCAAGAGCAGTAACCAATCCTCCAACACTTTTTTTATATTTGATATTTTCATTGCTTTTTATTACATTATAAGGAACTCTATTTGATACTACTATTATTTTTTCTTTTTCATACGGCATATAAGATCACTAACTGACACATCCTGATTTTGTTATTGGGATTTAATTTCTAATATTATAAACTCTGTAAGTATATCATAAATTACAAATTATATCTTTTTATTAATAACATAAAATTACTGATTTTAGGTTGATTTTTTAATAGCTATTCCTTATAGTGAAATTTCAGTAACATAAAATAAACTCTATTAGAATCAAAAATGAGTACAATGGAAGAAATAAAAGAATTATTAAAATATAGTTTTTTCAATAATACAGCAAAGGAGTGTCTTATAGCTCTGGGAATTTTTCTGGGAGTATTGCTTGTATCAAGAATATTTAAATTTATTATTGTGGCAAGAATAAAAAAACTAATCTCAAAAAAGATAGATGCTAATAAGCTTTTAATTACCAGAGTTATTGATAAAATAGGCTGGCCCTTCTATATTTTTTTATCAATATATATAGCTTTACAGTATATAGATCTTCCTCAAATAATTAACAAAATTTCTTTTAATATCATAATTATAGTGTTTGTTTTCTATGGTGTGAGGATATTACAAGTAGTGTTAGATTATTCCATGAGAAAAGTAGACCAAAAAAAAGAAGAAAAAATAGGTGAAGGAGTAAAAGATGTAATCAAAAAGATAATAACTGCTGGTCTATGGATCTCGGCCTTTTTATTAGTACTTTCTAACTTAGGGTATAATATAAACAGTTTATTAGCAGGATTTGGTATTGCAGGCATAGCTATTGGATTTGGTATTCAAGGAATATTAGAGGATTTTTTTGCATATTTCTCTATACATTTTGATAAACCATTCAAACTAGGAGATTTTATAATAATTGGAAATGATTTAGGAGCAGTAAAAAAAATAGGAATAAAATCTACAAGAATCCAATCTTTACAAGGCCAAGAGTTAATAATTTCTAATAAGGAACTCACTTCTACAAGAATAAATAACTATAAGAAAATGGAGAAAAGAAGAGTTATGTTTACGTTTGGTGTTACTTATGACACACCTGTAAAAAAACTAAAGAAAATTCCTAATACAGTAAAAAAAATCATAAATGATATAGATAAAGCTGAGCCAGATAGAGCACATTTTAAAGAATATGGAGATTTCAGCTTGAATTATGAAGTTGTATATTATGTGGGTACAAATGACTATAATGTTTATATGGATATACAACAGGAAATAAATCTAAAAATAAAGGAAGCTTTTGAGAAAGAAAA
>CAYMPQ010000020.1:0-23671 GCA_964392345.1 uncultured Actinomycetota bacterium | reverse complement strand
CCAGTAAAATAGTAAACAGGGTAGAGAAGAATTTAGCCGGAGAGGAAGAAAAAAACAAAGGCCTTATATGGCACTGGCAGGGAAGCGGTAAGACCTTCACCATGATATTTGCAGCCAATAAGCTTTATTATTTGGATAAGCTTGAAAATCCTTCCATATTTTTTATTGTGGATAGGAGTGAACTTGAAATACAGTTAAGAGATGAATTTAGTTTTTTAGATATTGAAAAACCAGAAATAATAGGTAAAATTGCCACGCTTAAAAGAGTCTTAAAATATGATGATTACCGGGGTAAAAGAGGTATTTTTATAACTCTTATTAACAAATTTAAACCTGAGGAACTTAGCTACCTTCAGAGAGAACTGGAAGAAATTTCAAAAAATAAAGAGACAATAATGAATAGAAAAAATGTGGTTGTCTTTATTGATGAAGGTCACAAGACTCAATATGGCTTACTTGCTGCTCAAATGAAAAGTATTTTCAAAAATGCCTTTTTCTTTGCTTTTACCGGAACCCCGATATCAAAAAAAGAGAAAGATACGTATCTTGAATTTAGTTATCCACCGGATGAACTTTATCTTGATAAATACTTTATAGCCGATTCCATAAAAGATAAGTTTACAGTAAAAATTGTTTACCAACCAAGACTAACCGAAGAGGTCCATTTAAAAAAAGAGATGCTGGAAAGTTTTTTGGATTCTGAGCTTGAAGAGCTTCCTGAGGATATAGGGGAAATGGTTGAAAGCAAGATTAAGGAGAGGTTTACTACAATAAAGGTGGTACTGGAAAATCAGAAGCGAATTAATCTGATAGCTAAAGATATAGCAGAGCATTTTAAAGAAAACATAGATGGTAAATTTAAAGCTATGGTGGTTACAGCAAGCAGGTTGGCATGCAATCGTTATAAAAAAGAGCTGGATAAATTTTTACCACCAAAATATTCCGAAATAGTAATGACATACAATAGAAACGATAGGCGAGAATTAACCGAGAGAGTTGCTGAGATGAAGGAGAGATTTGGAACTAAAGATGTTGAAGATGTTAGAAAAGATATAGTTGATAAATACAAGGATGAAAAGTACCCGAAGATACTAATTGTTACCGATATGCTGCTCACTGGATTTGATGCTCCCAGCCTTCAGGTTATGTATCTTGATAAACCACTTAAAGAACACAGATTACTGCAGGCAATTGCCAGGACAAACAGACTTTACCGGGACCTTAAAGAAGCAGGAATTATTATTGATTATGTTGGAATACTGGAGGAAATAAAAAAAGCTTTTAAAATATACAGTGAAGAAGATATAAAATGTGTACTCTCCAGTTATGAGGATATAGGGGAAGAGTTCAAAAATCTTATTTATGAAATTTTTAAGATGTTTGAGGAATTACCAAAAAATTATGATAGGGAAACCTTACTGAATGCTGTAGAGCTTTTAACTACTGAGAAAGTAAATGAAAAAGAGTTTATTGAAAAATATAAAAGCTTAAGAAAAACTTTCGAATTACTTGGCTCGGAGGAGATAAAGATTGAATACCTGGAGGATTATAAATGGATTTCAGCTATATACACTTATTATATGAAAATAGTAAACCGGGAAATGCCAGTTGAAGAATATGTGAAAAAATATTTTGATAAGACTATCAAATTTATTCACCAGTCTACTGAAATAAAAAATCTGGAGAAAGAGCTTCCTGAAATTTCTTTTGACCAAAATTATCTTAAAAAACTTGAAGAAAAAATAGAAAGTAAAAAAGAAAAAGCAGCAAATATACTTTTTACATTAAATAAGATGGTTCTTGTTGAGAGACATAAAAATCCTATTTATGAATCTCTGATTGAAAGAGTGGAAAGACTACTTAAGTTATGGAAGGAAAAAACCAAGAATTACGAGAGAATATATTCAGAAGGTAAAAATATAATTAATGAAATAAACAATCTCAGTAGCAGGCAGGAAGCTATCAGCTTTTCCGATCTTGAATATTCTTTGCTGCTGGTTCTGGAGGAAAGATTTGGCAAAAAAGATGAATTGCCGGGTGAAATAAAAAATATATCAATCAAACTTGAGAATTGTTTATTCCCGGGGTGGTTTAACCAGCCTACTGAGGAAAAGAAAGTGGAAAGAGAAGTTAGAAAGTTTGCAAGAGGTCTTAAAAGAAATTATGGCATTACTTTAGAAGAGATGGATAAGCTGTATAAAAAACTTATAGATCAAATTAGAAATTATGGTACTTAATAATTATTCGTATAAAGTCTCTTACAGAGATATACAATATCCAAGAATAGAGTTAAAAACAGGCAAACTTATTTTCATTCTCCCGTTTGGTTATAGTTCTGACGCTTTTTATGAGAAACACAGTGGCTGGATTTTTAAGAAGATTAATTTTATAAAGGGATGTTTTGATAGTGCAAAGGATAAAGTATTGACCGAGAGGTCTGACGAGGAATTCAAAAGATTAATATATGATACTATTGAAAAAGTATCTTTGAACTTAAAAATCGAAATAGGCAGGGCCAATTTTAGAAAAATGAGAACAAAGTAGGCAAGCCTGAGTGTAGCTAAAAATTTGACAGTTAATAGCTTCATGAAATATTTACCACAGCACTTGATAGAATATATAATTTTTCACGAGATAATCCATGTTATTGAAAAGAAACATAACAATAGATTCTGGGAGATAATAGAAAAGAGATATAAAGATTATCAAGGATTGGAAAGGGAACTGTTCGAATACTGGTTTATAATTTCATCTATGAAAATAGGTTTATAAAGAAGATGCTAAATAGACTTTAATTCATTAAACAGAACATATTTTTTATTTTGTGCTTTCGGGACTTTTCCCTTGCGAATCAGTGCCTGGTGAATAATTTAGATACTTTTTAGCAACAGGGTCATTAATTCTTTTCCAAAGAATTCCACCAAAGATTGTACCTACCGGAAAGAAGATCACCATAGTAATCACTAAAGCTGCCCTTCCCAATGGCACAGCCCAGGGTTTCCTCATATAAATGCCTACTAATTCAGCAACGTAAAGCGCAAGAAATATAAATGTGCCATTTGATGATGGAAGCGTAACGTTAGCAGGACCAATATTGATGTTGGATACAAACAAAGATCCCCACTCTCTTGATAGATATCCTATTCCAGTCAAAACTGCTACCACCCACAACAGGGTAATTATTCCGCCTAAAACCTTCTTCCCCTGATCTAATTCTTCTTGCGTTAATTTAGTCATTTCTATTCTCCTCTTTAAAGTCGTTTTTAATAATATTACAAATCATGGATAATTTTGACATATGTAACAAATATGTCAAACCAAATTATTTTTGCTAAAAAATTTTTAAATTCTCTCTTGACAACGTAGAAAAACTTTATGCTATCTTATCTGGATAAATAAAGGATTATAAATGATATACCCTTTCTTAAGTAATTAATGAGATGGCCAAGCAACAAGTCGGAAAAGTTAAATGGCGTAAGTCCTTTCTGAAAATATTATTCTCCATTATGCATCCGAGCTAAAAGGCTTAAAAGCTATGCCTGGGAATAGATTGGAACTTTTAAAGAAAAATTTAAAAGGATGCTATAGCATTCAAATAAATGATCGGTGGAGAGTAATATTTAAATTATTTACATCCTGACCACTTGATAAATTGTTAAATTTAATGTATATTGTTCAATATTAACTAACTTTGATTAATATAAATGATTTTATACTAATAATCAAAAGGAGAGAAATGATACAAACTATTAAAGCATCAGAGGCAAGAACCAATTTTGGCAAGGTCCTCAAGCGTGTATACCGCAGTGAGGAACGATTGGTAATTGAGAAAGGAGGGTTAGCAGTAGCAGCAATTATCAGTATAGATGACTTTGAAAAGCTTTCCAGATTAGAAAAGCTTGAGCATTTTAATAAGTTCAGCAAAGCTTTTGGTAGTGAGGTAGAGCGAAGAGGTATCAAAGAAGAGCAGTTAAAGAATGGCTTAGAGAAGACTAAAGAAGAAGTTTACAAGGAGCTGTATGACAAATCTTCCAAGTAGAAGACCGCTCAGGGTGATGCTAGATGCCACCGTTCTTATTGCTGGTTCAGCTTTCCCACGATGTCCCCATGAAGTACTTCGTCATGCCTTAAATGGTGACCTTAAGTTAGTCTTATCCCCACTTATTATTCATCAAGCAAGGATACACCTTTCTAAAGACTTTCCTAATTTTCTTAAAGGTTTTGAACAGTTTCTTAAAAACTGCGATATTGAGCTTATTGAAGATCCCAGCCCTAAGCAGGTTAAAGAACATCAGAATCTTGTCCGTGATAAAAAGGATATTCCAATAGCCCTTGCTGCTATTAATGCCAAGGTTGATTATCTTGTAAGCGATGACAAGGATCTGACTGCCAAAGATAAAACAACAGAAGAGCTAAGACGATTTATTCAACCTATGATTTGTGGAACTTTCCTTAAAGAAGTTATGAGGTGGACAAGCGAGGATTTAGAGAAATTCAGGCGGCGTAAATGGCAAGGCATAGAAACTTAAAATTTTATATTTTCCAAAATCAATTTGCTCTTACCATTTCTATATGTCAAAATAGCTTTACTAAAGTTACATGTAATAATAGTTAAGCTAATATTACAACTGTACTAACAAAACATCATGAGAGCCAAACGTCTTAAAAATATAACACCGCTTCTACCAAAGAGCAACATTGAATGAGGAGCTTTATAAATACTTACAAACCTGATGAAGCTGTTATTGTTAACTTTAACTTTGATGATAAAATAATTATTGGAAAATGCCAGGTTAATTTTCTATCAATAGAAAAATTCGTTTCCTGGAGTCACGCTTTAGAACAATCCTAAAAAAATTTCCTTTATTAAAAATTAAATATTAGTACCACTAGAATGTGATCTGGAGGATAAATGCCAAAGCAGATTTATAATTATATTTATTACCCGGGCAAATTCCTATAAATCTGTTGTAAAATAGGTTCTTCGTGTTATAATTTATATTTATCTAAAAGATAGAATTAATACAGCTGAAAGATTTATTGAAAACTGAATAAATTAAAATAAATTTTCAAGAATAGGTGAAATTCCTTACCGGCGGTTATAGTCCGCAAGCTTTTTTTAAGTTATTAATTATAAAATTAGCCGACTTAGTGAAATTCTAAGACCGACAGTTAAAGTCTGGATGGGAGAAAACTTATGACTTATTTTATACAAACTATTTTAAGCCATGGATTTTCTCCATGGCTTTTTTATTTTATAGGATTGCAAAATTTTTATTTATTACAATTGAGCTAAAAAATGAAAACATTCGGTAAAAATAGAGACGGGTTTACTTCCAATGATATAAAATATATGAAGCTTGCAGTAAAGCTTGCTGAAAAAGGCAGAGGGAAAACAAGTCCAAACCCTATGGTAGGAGCTGTTATAGTAAAAAATGGCAAAATAATTTCTAAAGGCTACCATAAAAAAGCAGGCTGTGCACACGCAGAAATAGAAGCTATAAAGAACTGCAAGGAGCCGCTTGAAGGCTCAACAATGTACGTAACCCTTGAACCATGCACAATTTACGGCAAAACGCCTCCGTGTGCAGATGAAATTATAAAACACAAATTTAAAGAAGTAGTAATAGGCTGTATAGACCCAAATCCTTTAGTAAACGGCAGGGGAGCTGACATTATAAAAAAATCAGGCATAAGCGTGAGAAAAGGACTGCTGGAAAATGAAATTTTTGTGCAAAACGAAATATTTTTTAAGAACACAAAAACAAACATGCCGTTTGTCTGCTGTAAGATTGCTTCAAGTATTGATGGGAAATTAGCTACAAAAACCTCTGATTCTAAATGGATAACATCTGAAAAATCAAGAAAAATAGTTCAGCATTTGCGAAAAGAATACGGCTGCGTGCTAACCGGGATAAATACTATTTTAATAGATAACCCGTTTCTCTTGCCAAGGAAAAAATTAGGTGCTGTATGCTCAAACACAGACTTTGACATAAGTGAAAACCAAAAATTTTATAGAGTGATATTGGACAGAAGGCTTAGAATGAAACTTAACTCCAACATAGTAAAAACTTCCAAACTGGTCAAAACTATCATTTTTACAGATACTAAAAATAATTTAAAGAATGAAAGTAAAGCCAATAAAATAAATGGAAAAAACATAGATATAATACCAATTGGTACAATAAGAGAAAACAGTAAAAGCGGCAGGAAGTTAAATATCAAAGAGGTTTTGAGTATTTTACACAAACAATACGGCATAACTTCCATACTGCTTGAAGCAGGGCCAACTGTTATTACTTCTTTTTTAAGAAACAATTTAATAGATAAATTTATTATATTCCTTGCACCTAAAATAATAGGCGGGGATAGCAAATACAGCATGTTTTCCAAATTAGACATTGATGAAGTAAAAAATTCTTTAAAAGTAAAATTTGCCAGCACAAAAAAGACTGGAGAGGATGTGGTTATATTCGCTTATCCTGCAAAGAAGCAGCTATAACTATAACAACTTCAGACAATGCATTGGATGATTAAAATTAAATAAGAAAAAAGACAGGTGTTTAGATGTTTACAGGATTAATTAAAGAACTTGGTAAAGTAACCAGGATCATAAATAAAGGTAAAGACATAGAGATTGAAATAGAAAGTACAGGTCTTGCAAAAACTGCGAAGACAGGTGATTCAATATCTGTAAATGGCTGCTGCCTTACAGTCAAAAGAGCGGGCAATAATAACTTTAGTTTTGATATTTCTTTTAATACGCTAAAAAATACGGCCTTTAAATTTACAAGAACAGGAGATACAGTAAATTTAGAGGACTCTTTGGCACCAACAGATAAGCTTGGAGGTCATTTTGTTACAGGACATATTGATGTAGCAGGAAAAATACTAAACATTTCCAAAATAAGCAACTCTTATAAATTAAAGATGGAGCTGCCGCCAGAAATTCTGCCATATATCGTACCAAAAGGTTCTGTATCGTTAGATGGAATAAGCCTGACCATAACAGAAACAGGGAAAGACTATTTTTGCGTAGTTATTATTCCCCATACATTTACATGTACCAATCTTAAATTTAAAAAAGCTGGAAGTTTTGTCAATATTGAAGTAGATTTGATTTCCCGCTATATTGCACACATCTTAAAATACCAAAATTATTTGAATAATAATGTAACCGGGGACATGTTCGTCCAAGATAAAAAAACTAAACCAGCTGATGATATTAAAAACCATTTATTAAAGGAGAGTCTCGAAAAATATGGATTCATCAAGTAACAACAACTCTAAAAAATACTTTTGCTCCATACAGGATGCTGCAGAAGATATAAAAAAAGGAAAGATAATAATTATCATTGACGATAAATCTGAAAACACCAGGGGAGTATTTTTCCAGCTAGCAAAAAAAGTAACGCCTCGTTCTGTAAACTTTTTTATGACTCATGGCAAAGGGCTCATTTGCCTGCCATGTGAACAAAAAAGGCTTGATGAACTTAAAATACCAATGATGGCTGAAAAAAATAAGAATATCTCTGCAAATATTTCTGCATTTGCTATATCGATTGATATAAAAACAAACGGTAGAACTGGAATCACGGCCAAGGGCCGTGCTCAAACCATAAAATCCTTTATAGACCAGCAAACTAAACCGCAGGATATCTTAATGCCCGGCCACATTTTTCCTGTGGTGTCTCAACCCGGAGGAGTTTTAATTCGTGCAGGTTATACCGAAGCAGCCGTAGACCTTGCCAAAATTTCAGGAATGCAGCCAGCAGCAATGGTATGTGAAGTTATAAGAGAAGACGGGGAGCTGGCCGAGCTTTTAGACCTGGTAAAAGTTTCTAAAGAATTTAATCTTAAAATTATAACTATTGAAGAACTTATTAGATATAGAAAAAGAAAAGAAAAGTTAATAGAAAAACAATCAGAAATAACCCTGCCCACAAAATGGGGAAATTTTAAAACAATTACTTACAAATCAAAAATAAATCCTGAACTTCATATTGCATTTGTTAAAGGTGAAGTTAGCGGAAAGAAAAACGTGCTGGTCAGGGTCCACTCGCAATGCCTTACAGGAGATACTTTTGGTTCTAAAAGATGTGACTGCGGCCAACAGCTTGACAAAGCATTCAAAATGATAAATAAAAGCGGGAGCGGGGTACTCCTGTATATGTCACAGGAAGGGAGAGGGATTGGTTTGTGCAATAAGATGAAAGCTTATGAGCTCCAGGATAAAGGATTGGATACAGTTGACGCAAACTTAGAATTAGGATTTAGTGCTGATCTAAGAGACTATGGAATAGGTGCCCAAATATTGGTGGACCTTGGTCTTTCAACAATTCATCTTATGACCAATAATCCCAGAAAGATTATCGGGCTTGAGGGATATGGCCTTAAAGTCACAGAAAGAATTTCTATAAAAATACTGCCGGGCAAAGATAACAAAAAATACCTGCATACAAAAAAAACAAGATTAAATCATTTACTATAACAAAAGCGAAAGGAGAAAAATAAATGGTAAGGTTCGAAGGTAAGCTTGATGCAAGAAAATTAAAATTTGGGATAGTGGTAAGCAGATACAATGAATTCATAACTGCAAAGCTGCTGGACGGAGCACTTGATTGTCTTCACAGACATCACTGCGAAGAAGAAAATATAGACATTGCATGGGTACCGGGTTCATTTGAGATACCGTCAGTTACAAAAATCATGGCTAAATCCAAAAAATACAATGCCATAATATGCCTTGGTACAGTTATAAAAGGAGATACTTCCCATAACCATTACATTGCAAGCGAAGCAGTAAAAGGGATCGCAAAAGTTAGCCTTGATTTTGACATACCTGTATCATTCGGCGTAATTACACCTGATACATTAGAACAGGCAATTGAACGAGCAGGAACTAAAATGGGGAACAAAGGCTGGGAGTCAGCACTATCTGCAATAGAAATGGCAAACTTATACCAGGCTTTAAAATCTAAATAGTAACTTGAGCATAAAAAAATCAGAAGTATCTATTTTCAGATAGACACTTCTGATTTAATATCCCTATTAGGCAAATGCTTCTTGCCACTGGTTTGAGCTATACTGCCATTAGCTCATTAGCTACATCAACTGCACTTGATGCATCAGCTCCATAGCCATCAGCTCCAATAGAATCTGCGTATTCCTGAGTAAGTGGTGCTCCGCCAACCATTACCTTGACATCAGAAGTTTCGCCATCAGCTCTAATAGCCTCAATTACATCTTTCATCATAGGCATTGTAGTTGTAAGTAAAGCAGATAATCCTAAAACCTTTGATTTGTTTTTCTTCATTTCCTCTACAAACTTCTCTTTAGGAACATCTACTCCTGCATCTACTACTGTAAATCCTCCACCTTCGAGCATCATACACACGAGGTTTTTCCCAATGTCGTGAAGGTCGCCCTGAACTGTTCCTACGACAACAGTCCCTTTAGACGCTGCCTGTGCATCAGACAGAAGCGGCTTTAGCA
This sequence comes from uncultured Actinomycetota bacterium, assembly GCA_964392345.1. Taxonomy (GTDB): domain Bacteria; phylum Actinomycetota; class Humimicrobiia; order Humimicrobiales; family Humimicrobiaceae; genus JAUVXY01. The sequence continues at coordinate 14,173 of CAYMPQ010000020.1, read as the reverse complement.
CATCCATAGCTGCATGCATTGCCCTTGCAGCTATCAGAACCTCGGGTATGTACATTTCATTTGCTTTAAACCTTTTCCCAACTACACCCATGCCTGGAAACAGACCTTCGTTTAGAATCTCTACAGGGGCTGCGCCTCCATCTACAAGTTTCTGAGCAATTTCTTTACTCTTTACATTGTCGCCCTTAATAACTGCATCTGCAAGTTCCTGATATTTTGCCATTCTTTTCCCTCCCTTCATTATTACTTTTTTGCTCCCATCATGAGAGCAATTTCTATTATGATATCAGATAAATTAAAAATTTAAAGTAAAAATTTTGGACCTAATGTTTACTCTAAAATATTTATAGTGTATACTCTTCTTACCATGCCAATAAGTGCCAAGGAAAGCTTAAAAGAGTTATCAGAAGAAATAATGCAATGCAAGAAGTGCTTGGATTTGGCTAAATTAAGAAAGCAGCCTGCTGTAGGAACAGGTGCGTCAAATGCAAGAGTGATATTGGTAAGAAATTATCCGGAAGAAACAGATGCTGGGAAGGCTGACATATTGTCTGCTAACAACCTCCTAAGAAAGTTAATAAAAAAAATAAATCTTTCTTTAAGCAAAGATGTATACATTACTTATCTTGTTAAATGTGCTCCTAAAAAAAATACAGCCAGAAGTGCAGAGGGAGGAACAGCTGCTGCAAAGCCATTAAAGAAACATGTAAATAATTGTATTTCCTTTTTTTCTAAAGAAATTTCTATAATTACCCCTCACATTGTTATCCCACTGGGTCTTGATGTATCCAACATCATATTGGGAAAATACTTTTCCGTGGATAAAAAATATCGCAGCATGAATAAAATACATATGAGAATATTTGAAAACCCATCTTTTAAGTTAGTTCCATTTTACGAGCCAGAGGATGTTGCCTTATCTAAAAAGATCCCTGAGGATAAATACCTTGAGGATTTTAAAAATTTGCATAAACTATTAAAAGTAATCTAACCGGCAAAAAGCTATCATAAATCAGGGGACAGGCCGTACAAACTTTACACAGCCAGGATGGTTAATCTTTTACCAAATATATTTTTATCTTTCTTCTGCCGTACCTGAAACATTCTTCAAGTGATTCAAAGCAAAGATCTATTCTGTTACCCTTTATCCACCCACCAGTATCTGCTGCCAGAGCTTCCCCATACCCCTGTATATATAACCTTGTCCCAAGAGGTATAACCCTGGGGTCAATTGCCACTATGCCTTTTCTTGCCCTGAGCCCAATTGCTGTGATGCCATTTCCATTTATATCATTGCCTCCAGACCCATAAGCATAATAAGCAGTTGCCACCATGCTCCACTCCCCAATCAAAGTAAGGCCTGCAGGCTGAACTTCGGCTATCCTTTTCCTTATTTCAGAAAGTAATGTGCTCAACTCTTTTTTTTCACCTTTTACCTGTTCCAAAAGTAATTTATTTTGTTCAATACTCTTAAGCAAACTTTGTTCTTCAGCTTTTATTTCTTCTTTTAACTCTGCTATTTCATTTTTTTTCTCTTCAGATTTTCTTAATATTCTATTGTATTCTTCTCTCTCCAGGCGAAGCTCCTCTATTATTTCTGCATCTCTTCTCATTATATTTTTAAAGAGATACAAACTATTGACTAATTCATTTATGTCCCGCGCACCAGTTATAACAACTGCTATATCATTATTTTTGTATTTATAAGTAAAAATTATTCTCTCTTTTAATAATTCTGTTTTGTCGTCAACACGCTTTTTGATCTCATCTATTTTGTTATAAAGTCCCCTTAACTGAACTTCAAACAAGTCTAATTTTTCATTTAAAGACTCCAGTTCTCTCCTCTTAAGCTCAACCGACATTTCTGACACAAGTATTTCTTCAAGTAATTTTTCTTCATCACTGCTAAGTTTTGCAATCTCATTTCCAAGCTCTTTCAGTGTAATTGCGCTGATTTCCTGTGGGCTGCCAAACTGGACAACAGTCAAAACTGCCAGAACCGCTAACATCTGCACAGCTATTTTTCTTAGAATAAGCTTACAGTTAAAATTATTTTTATTACCGCTATTTTTTTTACCTGCTTCTATATATTTTCCCATCATTTCTCTCACAAGTTTGCATTGCCCCGAATACACACAAAAAATTATTTATTAAAGAGTTATTTTAGTATATTTATTAATTTTTTTATACAAAACGCTGCAATGCTGATATCACTTCTCTGAAGAACAAAATTTTTTCTCATCTGAAAAAGTTTCTTTAAGATGTTAAACTATTGTTCAAAGCATAGCTTATTTGCAAATTTAAATAAAAAAAATTATTATTTATAACCGCAATGAAAATATTAGCTTTAAGCGATGAAATTGTTGAACATATATATAGCCCTTCCATAGCAAAGAGGATGCAGGATATAGATTTTGTAATTTCCTGCGGTGACTTGCCGAGTTACTATTTAGAATTTATAGTTACTATGCTGAACAAGCCCCTGTTTTATGTTTTTGGAAACCATCATAAAGATTTTATAAATACAGAAAAAGGTACTAAAAGAAATCATCCGGGAGGTTGCATAAACATTGATAATAGAATTGTTGCATACAAGGATGTATTAATTGGAGGGCTTGAGGGATCAATAAGATACAATAGTGGCAAGCACCAATACACTGATTTTGAGATGTGCCTGAAAATTAACAGATTAAAGCCAAAACTTTACTTAAATAAACTTTTCAAAAAAAAATATATTGATATCCTTGTTACACATGCTCCTCCATACAAAATTCATGACGGAGAAGACCTTTGCCATAGAGGCTTTAAGTGCTTCAACAAATTTATTAAAGTCTACAAACCAAAATACTTAATACATGGCCACACTCATTTATACGGAACCGGCAGCAGCTGGCAAACAGTTGTAAACAGCACAAATGTTATAAATGCATATGGCTATAGGATAATAGAATTTTAACGAAAAAATATGAATGCTTTTAAAACCGCTGATAATAACTCAAAACAAGAATTTGAAAATGCCCGGTTCAAATCGCTTCTTAACAGCATGAAATTTTTTCTCATTGGCAGGGAAAATGAACTTTTGTCGTTTGACAAGATAAAAAAAGGCCTTGGTCTCCGCAATCAAAGATATCTTGGGATTAAAACAGTCAAAATAGATGAAATAGTGGGAAGCGTAGATAGATATAAAGATTTTGACAAACACTTTCTTCCAAAGAAAACTCATCTGATACAAAGATGGGCCAACATTTACAGAGCATTTTCTTCAGATATAGCTCTCCCGCTTGTCAAACTTTATAAAGTAGGAAATATTTACTTTGTTGTTGATGGCAATCACAGAGTAAGTGTTGCAAAAAAAGTTGGCGCCAGGTATATAGATGCAGAGGTAACAGAATTTATAACTAAAATCCCTGTTACCAGGAATATGGACCCTAAAGATATGTTTATCCTGACAGAAAGAGAGAATTTTTTAGATCTTACTAAACTTAAAAAAAACAGACCCGATGCAAAAATCAATATTACCATCCCTGGAAAATATAATTTCATACTAAAACAAATAAATAAGCTTATGAACCAATTAAATGAGGACAAAAAGGAAGGTGAAGAAAAAATTAATTTTGAAGAAGCATCGCTATACTGGTATGACAATATTTATCTGCCTGCCATCAGTATCATAAACCACTATAGAATAATGGAAAACTTTCCAACTAGAACCGAGTCTGACCTTTACGTGTGGATAAATGAGCATAAGCGCTATTTAAGTTTAAAATATGGGAGACCTATCGTATTAAAATTTGCCGCAAAAGATTTCTCCAGAAAATACAAAGAAAAATTATGGTTAAGGATAAAGCTAAAAATAATCAACTTAAGGTATAAAATACTTTCAAAATTAAGAACTAAGCCCTCAAGCAAGAGATTCTAAATGGTCGATGTCTAAGTTATTTGGACCTCTCACCTTCTATTTTATCGAAAAAACCGAAATCTACTAATTTGAAGAGCTTTGCAAATACCCTGTCTGCTTCTGCAAATGTAAATTCTTCAAAATTAATAGACATGGAATACGCCAGGACTACTTTTAATAACATATATCTTTTTTTAACAGAGTCTTCAAAGATTTTATCAATCATATTAATATAATCTTTAAGATTATAAATACTGGTGTTGTATTTTTTTTCAAATTTGAATATATCCTCCTGACAGCAAACAGATATTATATCATCAAAATTTTTTACACATTCCAGGATTGTTTGTGTATAAGAGGTATCCCTTACATTTTCGAGGTGTGGGAAGAGAATATTCCATCTCCTTTCAATATCGATTTTTTGATCAAAAAGAATATCATAATCGTTTTCAGTCATTCCCGAAGCAACCAAATCGGTACCCACATAGTGGCTGAAAAGATAAAAAACATCTAAGTTTTGTAGCCTTCTTTCTTCTTCAGACATAAGATGCTCATGAGTATCAAATATCGGCATGGATAAAACAGCATCCGATTAGTGAAACAATGTATTACGTTAGGCTCTGCATCAATTCTTAAAATGTCAATGTTTTTTCCCCTTCTTTTCCATCATTGCCATCAGGTGCTCTGCCATTTCAATCGTAAAAGCCGGATCATTTATATCAGTATCCCTAACGTATATCGGTATATCCTTTCTTAGCTCCGATTCCAAGGTTTCAAGATAAGCCTCATCAGCTTCGGGATTATATATGGGACCGTCTTCTACTGAATATTGGCAAAACCCTTTCATTGGGATAAACCATTCCACCGGACCTTTTGCCGGATTTACTCTTTTTGCCTGTTCTTTTGCCAGCTCTATAAGTTCCTCCCTGTTAGTCCTGACATTTGTAAACATCGCACTGTGAACTGCATATTGCCTACCCCTGAATCTTTCCGGAATTGATTCGATAGGCCCGAAAGTATTGCATGACACCGCTCCTGGGGCTATAACAACAGGAATCTGCATATCAATTGCCGCAGTCATCCTGTCGGGAGCTGCAGCCAGATAGCCTCCCAGCATCTGCTGGACAACTTCAATTGTCGCAAGATCAAAAAGTCCGTCAATATGTCCTTCCCTAATAAGGTTCTCCATTGCATTGCCCCCAGAACCAACAGCATGGAAAACAATAGTTTCGTAGCCGTTTTTAATAAAAAATTCCTTGGCCTTCATCGCACCCGGAGTTGTTATCCCAACAGTAGTTATTGCAATTATCTGCCTGCCGTGTCCTTTCTCTTTCTCTACTCCCATGTGAACCATCCCGGAGATTGCTCCCGAGGCTTCGCTTAGTATTATTCTTGAAATCCTGTTTAATCCCATTATATCTGCAACTGATGGAATCATTACTATATCCTTAATTCCTACAAGATCTGAGGTATTACCTGCAGCCATTGTAGATACCATCACTTTAGGAAATCCTATCGGTAGGGCTCTCATCACATATGTAGCAAGAGTAGTGCCTTGAGTTCCTCCGCAGGATATTATTCCATGTGCTTTTCCATCATCAATCAGATTCTGTACAATAATTCTTGCACCCTCAGCCATAATAGGCGATATTTTTTCCCTAGTGGGATTATCCTCTTTAAGCACCGCGAGATCAGCACCTGCCGCTTTCGCAACTTCAATATTGGAAATGTTGGGTTTTACTGTAGGCTCACCCATTACTCCCACATCAATAAGGATGGTGCCAAGCCCTGTCTCCTCTACATGCTTTTTTATAAATCCATATTCTTCACCTTTTGAATCCATAGATCCAAGGATAATGACATTCTTTTTCATTTTGCTCTCCTGAAAATAATTTAGATTAATTAAACATACTTTTTATATAACCTGAATATATTATTTCATTTTAAGGTTGACAAATCTTCCTGCAGTTTCTAATACTGCTCTCTCGATTGGAATTCTTTCTGTGGCAGAGCCTGTCCATAAACCGTGAGTTTTCGTATTATCAAGGATAAACTGCCCGTCTTCAGGAGTAACCAGAGAAGCACCATGAGTCAGTAGTATTAAGTCAGGTTTGATTTTTAAAACTGCATCAAACGCTTCCCGGGTTCTCTTTGCCGTATCTTCTATGGTATACGGTGTGTCAAATCCTATAAGTCCTCCTTTTGTAGTCCCTGCGTGGAAACAAAAAATATGGGGCTGGGCTTCTTTTACTGTTTGAATACTGTCTTCAATATTATATGGCATTGTTGCTGTTACAAACCCCATTTCTTTTGCAAGTTTCAGCATCGCTATTTCATTCTCAAGTGTAATGCCACTCTGGACTAAAACCTGATAAATATGACTGTCCTTATCATAATCTCCGATTGACGGTATATTGCAAACACACAATACCCCCATCATTTTGAGCTGTTCCAGGATCACATACATGTCCCGCAAAAAATCATTTGCGTTAATCATGGCACACACGAATGCATCTCCTTTTATTGCATTAATGATATCCTTGCCTGTTGTTTCAAGCATCTGGCCGTTTGAGTCTAAAATCGGCCAGAGCATTGACATTGACCCCCATCCGTTGCTTCTCAACCTTCCCCCTGAAAATGTGTTTACACAGTCAAAACCGGCCCTTTCAAGTAGTTTTGCGACAAGCCCGGTGCCGCAGCTTGCGAATGCAAGCGGTTCCTTTTGATCAATTTTTTTCCATAATTTTTCAAGAATAGCTTCCTTTGTCCATCTTTTAACTATCATCTGCCACCTCCCGGCTTTTATTTAACTTTTATTTAAAAAAGACATTTTAAAGCTTTTTATTTGCTGAGTTTGAGCATTTAAAAGTCATTACTTTTTACCACTACCAGGCTTTACCTGCACTTCCAAATAAAACCATGAACTTTTCCACTGCGTCCTGCATGGATTTTCCAGCCTTAACTAATATATCATTATTCAATCCGGAGCCAATTATTTCATATTGATTGTAATTATCATTTATTTCAAAACAGGACTTTTTTAATGATTTGAAGCAGGCATTTTTGAGCGCCTTTCCAACATTTATTTTTCTTATTCCGATTTCAACTGCCTTTTTTATATCTTCATTATAAATAGAACTGCCACAATGAAGAACAAGAGGAATATTTATTTCTTTTTTAAGCTTTTTAAGGTGACTAAAGTTTAAGCTGACTTTATTTTCACTTATCAGGGATATCTGACCAACACTAACCGCCAGGGCATCTACTTCCGTTTCTTTAACAAATGATTTTGCAGATCCTATGTCTGTCAATAACTCATCACCGCTAGCATCAGTAATGCTTTTACCTAAACCCTCTTGCATCTCAATACCGCCCTCACTTGCCACTCCGTTGTTGTGTGCCTCTTTTGTCAGTTCTTTTGTGATAGATTTTTGTTCAGTAAAATCAAGCTTTGAATTTAAAAACATTACAATGCCGAATTTTTGTGCTATTGCTTTTAACACCAGATCCTTTGAAGCAGATTCGTTAAAAATAGTACATACTGGTACTGTCATCTTGGAAGCAAGATCATTTATAAGATTAGAATATATTTCAAAAATATCCTTTAAATAGTGTTTGTAATTAGGGAAATCTATTCCGCTGAAACCAATTATTACCGGTGATTTCATTCTTTCCGCTGCATCACACACTGCCAGAAAAGAATTAAGATCCCAGGATTCAAAGTAACCAACAGCATAGCTGTTTTTTTCTGCATCACCCATTAGCTCATGAAAATTTACAAGAGGCATTGTATATCCTTTCTAGGTTGGAAAATCCCTGATTAAAATTTTTATTGTATTAGCGATTCTTTCAGGCTGCGGTACATAAAACTTTTCCAGTACCGGCGAAAACGGTGCAGGCGTATTGGGGGCGGCAATTCTTGTAACCGGAGCAATCAGATAATCCATAACTCTCTCACAAACCTGTGCAGCAATTTCTGCGCCGATACCTCCTTGTTTGGGAGACTCCTCAACTATTGCAATCCGTCCTGTTTTTTTAACCGAATTTACTATAAGGTTTATATCAAGAGGCCATATGGTTCTAGGGTCAATTACTTCACAGCTTATGCCTTCTTTTTCAAGAATAGATGCTGCCATTACCGAAAAATGCATCATTAGAAGGCTTGCTACAATTGTGACGTCCTTTCCTTCTCTTCTTATAATGCCTTCGCCTATCGGAACTATATAATCGTCATCGGGAACTTCGCCTGATGCATAAATGGTACCTGACTCCTGCCGCGGCCCTTTTGAACCATATAAAAGCTTGTGTTCAAAAATTAAAACCGGATCATCATCTCTGACTGCTGCTTTAAGCAAACCGCAAGCATCATATGCAGTTGCAGGCGCTACAATTTTTAAACCCGGACAGCTTAAAAAATAAGGTTCAAGGCTCTGAGAATGCTGAGCGCCTCTTCCTGTTACCCCTACAGGTGCACGCATAACAACAGGTACTTTAATTTTGCCGCCGGACATATATCTTAACTTTGCAATCTGATTTATTATCTGATCCATTGCACAAAAAAGAAAGTCCCCGTACTGAACATCTGCTATTGGCCGCATACCCATCATAGCGGCGCCGCAGGCATATCCGAAAATCCCAATCTCGGATATGGGTGTATCTATCATCCGCTCCCTGAAATTCTTCTCAAGTCCAAGAGTTACAGTAAATGCGCCCCCAAATCCGCCAGGGATACCTATGTCTTCTCCTATGCAAAAAACCTTACCATCCCTTGCCATCTCGTCAGCAATTGCTTTTCTTAATGATTCGGCTATACTCAGTTTCATTGGGGTACCTCCATATTTACATAAAGGTTGCTGTAAGTATCTAGGGGGTCCGGTTCGGGACTTGTCTGTCCAAACTCAACTGCCCCGGTTATTTCTTTTTTGACCTGATCCTTAATATCTTTAAGAGATTTTTCGTCAAGTATTCCTTCCGACAGCAGAAGTTTTTCAAAAGCAAGAATTGGGTCTTTTGCCTGCCAGTACAGCTTTTCCTCTTTTGTCATATAGTTGCACGGATCCCTTCGCGAATGGCCGCAGAGCCGAAAAGTTTTAAGTTCAAACAGAGTTGGACCATTACCCTGCCTTGCAAAATCTGCCGCTATTTTTGCTTTGCTGTAAACATCAAGGACATTCATCCCGTCTGCAATATCCCCTCTCATACCATATGCACAAACTCGCTGTGCTATATTTTCAAGCTTTAAAGTCTGCTTTATCGATGTTGAAGCTCCGTATAGATTGTTTTCACAAACAAATATTGCAGGAATATTATATATTGCTGCCATATTCAGAGCCTCATGAAACGCACCCTCATTTGAAGCCCCGTCCCCAAAAAAGCTTACGGCAATTCTTGGCTCCCCTCTCATCTTAAAAGCAAGTGCCATTCCTCCTACAATAGGCAGATTACCGCCGACTATTGCTATTGCGGGCAGCATTCCTTTCTCCAGATCTCCAACATGCATTGACCCGCCCTTGCCCCTGCAGCAACCCGTGGTCTTACCATAAAGTTCTGCCATGATTTCATTTAGAGACAGTCCTCTTGCTATTGCATGTCCGTGTGGCCTATGGGTTGATGCAATTACGTCATTTTTTTCAAGGGCGGAGCAAACCCCCACTGCGCAAGCTTCCATGCCCGTATACTGGTGGATTGTGCCCGGCATCTTCCCCTCAAGAAACAAGATTTTTATCGCCTCTTCAAACTCCCTTATTTTGAGCATACTGCGATACATTTCAATTGCTTTTTTAAAACCGGTTTCTACCAGAATCTTTTTCTTTTGCCCGGACGACAAACTTTTAACTTCTTTTGTAATTTTTTCTTCAGCCGGTTCCGGTTTTTTGGCAGAAGCTTTTTTAGAAGATGCTGTAGATTTGCTATCAATAATTACAATAACTTCACCGGTTCTTATTTCAGAATCCGGTTCAAACATAAGCTTTAGTACTTTCCCCACTTTCGAACTTTCCAGTTCCATTGTAACTTTATCGGTCTCAACCTCGCAGATGTGCTGGCCCTGCCTTATTTCCTGACCAACTTCAACCAGCCACCTTATAAGCTTCACTTCATCAGACGTTTGTCCAAGCTGGGGCATTTTAATTTTCACAATCATTTGTTCTCCTATTGTTTCAGAATTAAAATTTGAATACTTTAAAGTAAATACTCTTAATATTTAATTTAAATTTTGTCTTCATCTTCTTTTAAAAACTTTAATTAAGATTTTTATTATTTTTTAGCTTTCAATAATTCTTAAAAGATCTACGGGCTTGAAATCAGCCCCGTCTTTGTGAACCTTTTTTATTTCAAGATACTGCCTTGGCGTTACATAGACTACTTTTCTGTCAATAAAATAGGGCTTATTTATTTTAAATTTTCTTGTATTAACGGATTCATCCACAGCACGGCAATCATCTAAAAAATATTTTTCATTATTCAAAACTACATAAAATCTGCCGGGAAGCATCGATACTCTTCCTGCAAGGATTTCAGCAGGCTGTCTGAAATCAAGTTCAAAGTCCTTATCTGTAATTTCATAGTTGTAAATATATTTTGAATAATCCTGAGAAGTCCTGGGGAGAGTCTCTTTATCAAGATCATAAAGCAGTCTGTCGACAAGGGGAGTACTTGATTCCCAAATTCTTTCATAGAGGGACTCAATGCTGTCCTCGTTTTTTACCTGCACTTTACTTACATACAAAATATCTCCCGTGTCTATGCCATCATCCATAAAATGCACGGTCATTCCGGAAATCTTATCCCCATACCATATGGTCCAGAATCCGGGATGCATGCCTGCATGTCTTGGCAGAAGAGAACTGTGAAAGTTGATTATTCCAATGGGAACAATATCCCTAATACTGCGTGGAATATATAACTGGTAGCCGCAAACTATAGCAGCGTCGGGTTTATATCTTAAAAACTCTTCCTGAAACTCTTTGGTTTTGATATTTTCGCGTGACAGCAGCGGAATCCCCAGCCTTTTTGCCGCATGTTCCATGCTTTCTCTTGTATTAGTTTTCTGAACCGTAGATTTTACCTTATCTGCAGAAGACTGAACAAAGACAACAATGTTTGCTTCCCTTTCAATAAATCTTTTAAGATGAATATTGGTTAATTTCCATCCCGCAGAACCAAAAAATGCTATTCTTGTCTTCAGCATTTACTTCCCTTTTTCTTTAAAAACATTTTTTTAATAAAAAATCTTTTTAAATCTAGAAATTATAAAATTTCACATATGTGCATTACTTGCACATATTCCACTATGTATAGTATAATATTGCTCAGATTTTGTCAAATTGAATCGCAGGTAGGTAGAGAAATGAGCTTCAAGACAAGGGGCCAGGAATTTGATGATATTTAGGATAATGTGCGCAGACAAAGAATTTAATAATTATTTTTTGAATGCAGCATAAGTTAAAAGAAAATATTATGGTACTGGTGCAGATTATGCAACTTGCTTTTTTAAAAACATATCAATAGTTGTATAAGATAAAAAACAGCTGATTTATTGTTAAAATATATCTTAAAGCTTGGAAGTTAAAAGTATTTCCAGGTACAAGATTTGAGACGCAAACAACAGGAAAGCACAGGAAGAAAAAAATGATTAAAAACAAACTTCTTTTTAAAATATCAAGTCTTTACTATGTAGAAAACCTTACTCAGCAGGAAATTGCCGACAATCTTAATTATTCACGTTCGAACATTTCAAGATGTCTTGAAAAGGCAAGGAGTGAAAAAATTGTAGAGATAAAACTGAATTATCCCGAAGGAAATTTTAATGAACTTGAGTTTTTAATCGAGGACAAGTACAAGATGAATGAATGCATAATCGTGCCATCTTCGGAATCAGCAGATGAAGTATTAAAAAATATGGCGCTTGAGCTTGGGGAATTGCTAGACAGGGTTTTAAAGCCTTCAGATTATGTAGGAGTAAACTGGGGATATACCTTAAAGGAAGTTGTCGGATGTCTTAAAGTACAGAAAAAACCCGGTATAAAAATAATACCTATGATGGGAGGGCTCGGAAAAATAGATACCGGAATCCAGGCAAACCTTGTTTCCAGAACGCTGGCGGAAAAACTTGGAGGCATAAGCCATCCTATACATTTTCCAGCATTTTTTAACAATAAGAAAATAAAAAAAGCCGTAGAAGAAGACAGAAACGTTAAGGAAATAGTGGAGCTTTCAAAAAAAATTAATTGGGCGATTCTTGGAATGAGCTCTACAACTGGAGATAATACCCTGCTCAGAATAAAGGAATTCACCGGTACGGATATGAATTACCTTAATAAACTTGGTGCAGTCGGCGACTTGAACCTTAACTGGATCAACAATAAGGGTCAGTATGTTGCAAATAAAATTAATGACAGGACTCTTACCGTCTCATATGAACGGATAAAACAAATAAAAAATGTAATAGGAATAGCATTCGGAGAAAACAAGGTTGAGGTTATAAAGGGGGCTCTTAACGGAAAACTTATAAGCATACTTATTACCGATGAAAAAACCGCAAACCTTCTGATATAATTTAATTTAAAAAGTACGTTACTTTTTCTACCGCTCGATTGACGAATTAAAAAAATCCGGGAATTTTTTTGTTTACAGGATTTCAATATTTTTATATTTTTTTTATTTTGCTATTGTATATTCTTACTATGAAATCATGCTTTATTAAAAAATTTAAAATATCTGTTTTAATTCTTTTTATCTGTGCTGCTGTTGTATTTGTGACTTTATTTTTACCAATCTGCAATAACAGCTTTGATAATGTTGTGAAGACAGGCAGAAAGCATTAATGCAACCGGTACTCCCGAAATAGACAAAGTCAGCAGCAAAAATACTCTTGGTTCGGATGATTCCGTAGATGAAACAAGCAACGGGATAATTTTTTCTTTTACTGCATGCGGCGATAACAGACTCACAGACGCTTACCTGCTCCAGCTCTTGCTTTCTCATTAGTCCATTTTGGTAATTTTGGGATATATGCTGTTATTATTCTAATCCACTTTGTAGGTGTGTACCCACAGACAATATGAATTGGACGATTCTGTGAATATCCAAGAATAAGACAGCTTGGTCCTTTTGGATCATTAGTATAGTCTTCCAATATCTCTCCACCAGAAATAGCTGCATCTAAATCAGAAACTGCTATGTCTTCAGCATATTTCTCCTTTTCTGCATGAAACTAAACCCCCAGACAGCTAGTGTCATGTCAATCACCATTTGTCGGATAAAGCCTTTTCAGCTTAATCCTGGCATCATCGGTTGTAAACTGCCAATTCACCTTAGCACCTTTGTTATTTCTATGCTTCTGCCAGGACAAGGACTCTCTTTTAATGGCCCCAATATTATCAATTCGTCTACTGAGGCACTGACCGTTAAGCACATTTAATTCAATCTCTGCCATATTTAACCAGCTACCATGCTTGGGAGTATAAACAAATTCAAACCTATCCCATAACTCTTTTGCCTTTTCTGGCTTAAAGGTCTCATAGAGAGATCCCGGAGTATGTGTATTAAGATTATCCAACACCAATATTATTTTCTTGGCACTTTCATAATTTCTTGCAATATCTTCTATAAAATAGGCCCAGTCACTCCTTGTTCTTCTTTCTGTAATCTTTACCATGCGGTTCCCGCCAGAGGCTCACAGGCAAGGAAAATATCGCACACACCGCAACGCTTGTATCGTAATCATGCCTGGCTGGTCTACCCGGTGATGCTAAAATAGGAACTTTAGTCTCTGATATTAACTGTTTTGGGGATTCGTCCATACATATTACCGGAAACTGTGGACTGAACGGACGTTTGTAAACATCCAATACCATTTCCATATTTGCTACAAAATTGGCGTTTTGTTCTGGTGGGATCACCCACTGTTTACGCCGCCAGAGCTTAAGTTCGTTTTTTTTAGAACGCGGCGGATAGTTTCGTAAGATATGCTATCAATATAATTAAGCTCGACAACCTTATCAGCCAATAGCCTGAGGGACCATCTGGCAAAGCCTTCAGGCGGATCACTACAGCTAAGTGCAACAAGATGTGCCTCAAAATCTCCATCTGCCTTTTTTTCATAAACCCTGACACTCTTTTTGCCATTTAGAGCTACGTCTAAGCCCTCTGTAACGAATCTTTTTTTAACACGGTCAATCTTTCTCATGCTTGTAACTTATACTTATAACTTATAACTTAACTTATAGGAATTTGCTTCTGGATCACAATTCTATAATCCCCCAAAATAGACAT
>CAYMPQ010000019.1:0-25066 GCA_964392345.1 uncultured Actinomycetota bacterium | reverse complement strand
GGCCTATCTGGACTCGAACCAGAGGCCTCATCCTTATCAGGGATGCGCTCTAACCTGCTGAGCTATAGGCCCGCCCACCAAAACTTAATAGAGGACAAAATAACAATTTAACATATTTTTGTCAAGGTAATTCAGTGCAGACTAAAGACAACTTAAAGAATTAAATAAAAACCTAATATTTTCAGTATCTGCTATCTGCTTTTAATCATTTTGTAAGTTTTGTCCTACACTTTTTTTATGACTGCTTTTGCTCTTTAGAAACTCTTTCTAAAAATGAAGCTCTTTCTAAAAATCTAAGCTCTACCCCACCGCTAATCTTCAATACAACATTTAATATCCACACAATCAAAGTTCCAAAAGCAGCATAAAATACTGATGCAGCCAGCCCTCCAACAACAATTCCAGCAATAGCTATAGCTCCAAGCTGGTTACTGACTTTACCTAAATAATCATTTATATTAAATCCAAAGTTTTGTGCAATATCAGTAATCCCTGATGCCCATCCAATCAAAAATATTGCTCCAAAAACAACCACATATAATATAAAAAATATTAGATATGTTATAAGCAGAACCTTAAAAGCCGACAGTTCGCTTACGCTTCTCAGGATTTTTCTTTCAACGTTCATCCGTACTCCTTAATTGTCTTGTGTGCATACCAAAGCTCTTAGAAAATGTTTACATAATCATATAGTTTGCTGCTATCAGCTTTCCAGTATTATGTATTTGCACAATCTAAATTATCAATATTTGATATACTTGTCAGCTAATTTTGAAATAACAGGAATCCTATATACTTCGCCTTTAAAAGCCTTGATAATTGCTATAATTCCAAATATCCACGCAACACTTGCTAAAACATAGCCAAGCCATGAAAATAAAAACCATCCAATATAAGGAATAAGCCCTAAAATAACAGAAATTACTATTATGCAAGCTACTTCAAAAATACCAAGTATCAATGCCTGCATTGCATGATACTTTACAAACTTGTTTTCCTTCTCTATCAAGTAGATTATTAGGCCTGAAACCCACCCGAATAGATAAGCAATGAGTACTGCGATCTGCGATTCCATTCCCGTAGAGCTCTTTTTCTTGAAATCTGGATGAACTCCAGCTTTACTTTCATCTACCATTGTGTCTGCACCTCCTACTTTTTTTGTTAATAAAATAAAATTGAAATATCAATATATATAAATACTGTTTACTGTCATATATGTTAAGACCGTTATGTCAATTATATAAATCTCTTTTGATAATTGCACTGAAAATATAATAACAGATTTAAATAACAATTTAAACAAGCATGTTGCATTAGCTATCAGAAGCTACGATACCGTATGAAGCCACTTTTGCCTCTTTGTCTAAATTCATTATTTTAACACCTTGAGTGGATCTCCCTATCCTGGAAATAGACTTTGCAGGAATTCTAATAAGTATCCCGGTAGTAGACATAACCATAACATCATATCCATCTTTCAATATCCCTGCTCCAGCTACCTTCCCCCTCTTACCTGTAATTTTAATGGTTTTGACTCCAAGTCCACCCCTTCTCTTTTTATTATATTTTGATATCTTGGTCCTCTTGCCAAACCCATTTTCAGTTAAAACAAATAATTCACAATCAATTTCCCTGACAACCATCATTGACAAAACTTCATCATCTTTCGAAAGTCTCATTCCTTTTACTCCCTGCGAAGTTCTGCCAATAGGCCTGCAATCACTTTCACTAAACCTGATAGCCCGCCCGTTTTTAGAAACCAAAACTATATCATTGCTCCCATTTGTTTTTTCTACGCCTATCAGCTCGTCTCCTTCTTTTATCGTTATCGCAATAATGCCATCTTTACGTGAACTATTGTAAGCAGCCATGCGTGTCTTCTTTACCATGCCTTTTTTGGTAGCCATTATAAAATATTCATCTTCACCATAATCTTTGGTTGCAATTATTGCAGCTACCCTTTCACCGGGTTTAAAAGGCAGCAGGTTTACAATAGCCTTTCCTTTTGCAGTTCTGCTTCCAATTGGAAGCTCGTAGACTTTTAGCCTGTAAACTTTTCCTAAATTAGAAAAAAACATTATATAGTGATGGGTAGTTGATATAAACAAATGCTCCACAAAATCTTCTTCCTTTAAATTTGTTCCAGTTACACCCCTTCCTCCTCTTCCCTGTTTTCTAAATGTAGTTACCGGGACTCTCTTTATGTACCCCGAGTGAGTAACAGATATAACGTTTTCTTCTTCTGCTATTAAATCTTCTATTTCAATATCAGAAGTTTTTGTGGTTATTTCAGTTCTTCTTTTATCCGAATATTTTTTCTTTATTTCTATAAGTTCATCTTTGATTACATCGTATACCATATCATCGCTGCCAAGAAGCTCCTTTAAATATTTTATCTTTTCTATTAGTTCTTTGCTCTCTGCCTTTATTTTATCTCTTTCCAGCCCAGTTAACCTTTGTAATTTCAAATCCAGTATAGCCTGAGCCTGAACAGGAGTAAGATCGAATTCCTTGATTAATCTCTTTTTTGCAACCTGGACATCTTTTGAAGTTTTAATGGTCTTTATCACTTCATCCAAATTATTAAGAGCTATAAGTAAACCCTCTAAGACATGCGCTCTCTCTTCTGCTTTTTGCAATTCATACTTGGTTTTTCTAACTACTACAGTATATCTGTGCTTTATATATTCTTCGATTAGCCTTGGCAGACTTAGCGTCTTTGGAATTCCATCTACTAAAGCTAGCATTATAATCCCAAAAGTATCCTCAAGCTGCGTATGCTTGTGCAAGAGATTAATAACTACATCTGGAATTACATCCCGCTTTAGCTCTATAACTACTCTCATTCCACTCTTGTCTGATTCGTCTCTTAAATCACTAATTCCATCTATTTTCTTTTCCTTTACGAGCTCCGCTATTTTTTCTATCATCCTTGCCTTATTTACCTGATATGGGAGCTCACTTATTATAATTTGATCTTTACCTTTTCCAGACTGCTCAGTGTGAACTTTCCCCCTTACAATTACTCGTCCTCTGCCAGTCTCGTATGCTTCAATAATTCCGCCCATGCCCATAATAATACCGCCTGTTGGAAAGTCCGGGCCCTTTATTTTTTTGAATAAGTCCCTAACAGTTGCATCGGGATGGTCGATATAATAAATTACTCCATCTATAACTTCTCCCAAGTTATGGGGAGGGATATTGGTTGCCATGCCTACTGCAATACCAGATGAGCCATTAACTAATAGATTTGGAAATTTTGATGGGAGAACCGATGGTTCTTTGAGCGAGCTATCAAAATTATCCACAAAGTCTACAGTGTTTTTGTCAAGATCAAATAAAAGTTCTTCTGCTATTCTTGAAAGTCTTGCTTCGGTATACCTCATTGCAGCCGGGCTATCCCCATCAACTGACCCAAAGTTTCCATGTCCATCTACAAGCGTATATCGGTGTGAAAAGTCCTGTGCCATCCTTACCATTGAATCATAAACCGCAGTATCACCGTGAGGGTGATATTTACCGAGAACTTCCCCTACTATACGTGCACATTTTTTATATGGGGTATTATGCCTCATACCCATATCCTGCATGGCATACAGAATCCTTCTATGCACTGGTTTTAAGCCATCTCTTACATCCGGCAAAGCCCTGCCGATAATTACGCTCATGGCATAGCTTATATAGGACTCCTGCATTTCTGATTCAATTTCTACATTCTTAACTTTTCCTCTTATCTCAAATACCATTAATTCTCCTGACTAGATATCAATAAACGATACTCCCTTAGCATTTTTTTCTATAAATTCTCTTCTTGGTTCTACTTTACTCCCCATAAGAGTAGAAAAAACATCATCTGCAATCAGCGCATCCTCAATTTCTACTTTAAGAAGTATTCTTGTCTCCGGGTTCATTGTGGTGTCCCAGAGCTGAATAGGATCCATTTCACCTAATCCTTTATACTGCTGCACAGCTATTTTTTTGCCGCTAAACCTTTCCTTTACTTTATTTAGCTCATCTTCATTATAAGCATAAAAAATTTCTTTCCCATTTTTGGCCTGGTAAAGAGGGGGTTGTGCTATGTACACACAGCCTTCCTCTATCAGCTTCTGCATATACCTGTACAGGAATGTTAAAATAAGTGTCCTGATATGGGCACCATCTACATCTGCATCAGTCATAATTATAATTTTATTGTATCTTATATTTCCTATATCAAACTCATCCCCAACTCCTGTACCAATAGCAGTTATCATTGCCTGTATTTCCTGGCTGTTCAATATCTTATGCAATCTTGCCTTTTCAACATTTAATATCTTCCCTTTCAGTGGCAGTATAGCCTGAAATTTCCTGTCTCTTGCCTGCTTTGCGCTACCGCCTGCAGAGTCTCCTTCAACTAAAAACAGCTCGCTAAATTGTGGATCCCTCACCGAGCAATCTGCCAGCTTCCCCGGGAGTGCGCTACTTTCAAGCAGCGATTTTCTTCTGGTTAGATCTCTCGCTTTTTTAGCAGCATCTCTTGCCCTCGAAGCCTCCAGACATTTATTTACTATAGTTTTGCCTACCAGAGGATTTTCTTCTAAAAATTCTGCAAGTTTTGAATTTACTGTAGATTCAACGAACCCTTTGATTTCACTGTTTCCAAGTTTTGTCTTGGTCTGCCCTTCAAATTGTGGATTCTTTAACTTTACGCTAATAATTGCGGTAAGACCCTCCCTAATGTCTTCTCCGGACAAGTTAGTATCTCTTTCTTTTAAAATATTATTACTTCTGGCATAATCATTTATGGTCCTGGTGAGAGCACCCTTAAACCCGCTAAGATGGGTCCCGCCTTCAGTTGTATTTATGTTATTAGCAAATGAAAATATACTTTCGCTATAACCAGAAGTATATTGCATTGCAACTTCTACTTCATGGTTGACATTCTTATTTCTTATGCACACAACATCTTTGTGCAAGGTTTCTTTCTTTTCACATAGATACTTTACAAAGTCAGTTATTCCACCATCATATTTAAATACTTCTTTCTTGCTTGGCTCTTCTCTCAAATCTACCAGAGTTATCCCCAGCCCTTTATTTAAGAATGCCATTTCTTTCATTCTGGAGGCAAGTATTTCATACTTATAGTTTATTTCCTCAAATATTTCCTTGTCAGGATAGAATGTAATAGCAGTACCATGTTTATTGGTTTTTTCACCCTTTATTAAATCAGTAACCGGCTCCCCTCTTTTGTACTCCTGCCCAAAGGCATAGCCGTCTCTTCTTACTTCAACAATTAATTTTTCTGAAAGCGCATTAACAACAGAAATTCCTACGCCATGCAGCCCGCCAGAAACTTTATATCCTTCTCCGCCAAATTTTCCACCTGCATGAAGTTTGGTGAGCACTATTTCAACCGCAGGCCTGTTGTATTTTTTAACTTTCTTAACCGGAATTCCTCTCCCGTTGTCAACCACAGTAACCGACCATCCATCATCATTTAAAACGACCATTACGCTGCTGCAAAATCCAGCCATTGCTTCATCAATGCTATTATCAATTACTTCATATATTAGATGGTGGAGTCCTCTTGACCCTGTAGAACCTATATACATGCTGGGCCTTTTTCTTACAGCCGAAAGGCCTTCTAAAACTGTTATATCTTTTGCATCATAACTTGACTTTTTCAAAAACTCACCTCTTAGACCTTGTTTCCCCCTCTACAATACAAACAAAAGGGCAATAAGTAGGCACCACTGCTGCCAGTAAATACTCATTCCCCTCATTAAACTATTATATTTTTTATAAAGGGTAAATTGAAATTATTAAATCTTGTATTATTATATCATATTTTGCATTAATTTTATCGTTTCTGCTGCAATTAATTAGCTGTAATCTTTAATATTTTATTTTTACAGCTCTATTTTGAACCTTATCTCTTTTACCACGCTTTTGCCGATATAAGAATTAATTTTACCTACCAGATTGGCAGACATAAGGCTTAATTCATTTGCCCACGTAGATGTAGTGACAGAAACGAACAATACTCCTTTTCTTAATTTTTCCGGTTTGGCTCTCTTGCTGATTTCTTTACCCACTATTTCCTGCCAGTGGTTAAAGATGCTTGAGATTGCAATCTTTTCCTCTATGTTTGCTTTGGCTATAAAATCCTTTAATATGTTTCCAATACTTTCCATTTTTCTAAAAACCTTATTAATTTTATCATTTATTATAATTTATAATAAACTACTCGATGGCAATAATTTTGCTATCTTTAACTAAAAACTTATTCTCAAATTCAATATCAAGTTCATCCAAATAACTAATGTTGGTGGTTGTAATAAAAGTTTGAAACTTATTATTTATTATTTTTACCAGCATCTTTTTTCTTTCCATATCAAGTTCTGACAGCACATCGTCTAAAAGAAGAACAGGATCCTTTTTTAACTTTTCCTTCAATGCTGCAAGCTCGCCAAGTTTTAGACTTATTGAAGCAGCCCTTTGCTGTCCCTGTGAGCCAAATGACCTTATATCCCTGCCATCTATTAAAATTACAAAATCATCTCTGTGGGGGCCAACCGTTGTAGTTTTATAGGACAGATCTTTTCTTAAATTTTCCTTAAGTTTTAAGCAAAATTTTTCCTCCAGCCCTTCTCCAGCGCTTTCGGCCAAATTATTAACAGTCAAGCTCTCCCTGTCCCAGCTAAACACATAAAATATCTCCACTGCAGAACTGGTAAAAAAATATTCCATATACTCTACAATTTTTTTCCTCAATTCCTTCATTAAATACAATCTTTTCCTTATTATTCTGGCCCCATATTTTACCATATTGTCATCCCAGGCCTCCAGCGTTGGGTTTCCCCTCGCATCTGCAGTGCTCCTTATGCTTTTAATCAAACTATTTCTTTGGGTTAAAATTTTTTGATACTGAAGCCTTGTACCTGGAAAATCGCCATATATTTTATCTAAAATACCGTCTAAGAAATTTCTTCTATTTGAAGGGCTTGCCTTCACAATTTTCAGGTCGTCTGGAGAAAAAATAACTGAAGGCAGGATAGATGCAAAATCTGTTTTCTTCCTGTAGTATATCTTATCCACTTTAACCTTAATATTGTTACCATGCCTTAGTTCTATTTCAATTATGTTATTTAGTTTTTTATCCATCCCGGAGCCGGCGGTAGCCCTCAGGACAGAATAATCGCTGTCCCAGCCAATAAGCTCGTCTTGACTGGATGTGCGGTGGGATTTTCCTGTAGATATGTAATGTATTGATTCCAGCAGGTTAGTTTTCCCCTGGCCATTGTCGCCAATTATGAGTATCGTACCTTTACCAAAATTTAAATCAAGGTATTCATAATTTCTATAATTTTTCAGTTCTAATTTTTTTAGGTACACTTTTTTATTGTATCTTTAGATGTTTTTTGGAGTCTGTCTTTTTTAACTAAAAATATACTCTTATCACTTTTAGCTAAGTCTATTAATCTATCAGTAAATCCAGATTTTGAAAATAAAATGAAGTACTCTTTTCTATCTAATCCGCCCCACTCAACTAACCTTGTTTTCTTTTTTAAATTATCTATTATGTTTAATCCAACTTTCTTGTTGGACCATTTAACCTCGCCAAAAAGTATTTTATTTTCTTCTTCATTTGTAGCCACAATATCTATTTCCTCATTTTTATCCCACCATCTACCTACTTTTTGATACAAAAAAACATTTTTAATTTTACTCACTAAAATTTCCCTGCATACAATTTCATACATATTTGAAATCAGCAAATTAAAATCGGACCTTAGGCTTTCTTTTAGAACAGAAAGATTTCCAATTTCAATCTCACTTTTAAATGGAAAAATATATGCAAACCAAAATTTAAAAAAAGGATCTTTTATTTTATATAAACCCTTCCTTGATTTTTCAATTCTTTTCTCAGTTACAGGCACTTCTTTTTCTATCAACTGGAGTTCTTTTAAAACATAAAGATACTTGTGAATTGAAGTCTTTTCCAGACCTGTATAATTTATTATTTCACCAAACTTTGTTTTTCCCATAGCTAACGCTTTTAATATAGTGAAATAAATTCTTACTTCAGATAATTCTTCGCTTACCAGCAACTCTCCTTCGTTAAACAAAAGAGAATTTGGAGAAAAGAAAATTTTATTCAAATTCTCATTAAATGATAATTTATCATTAAATTGTTTTATATAAAGTGGGATTCCTCCACATACAGCATAGATCTTTAAAAAATCATCAAACCTCATATCATTAAAAAAACTCCAGGAATCATAAAAACCCATAGGTTTTAAAAAAATTTGTCCTGTTCTTCTTCCATATAATGGCGCACTATATATTAATGTTTCTTTTAACATCATGGAGATACTTGAACCGCATAATATTAAAAAAATTGGCAAACCCTCTAATATCTCATCCCACCCCTTCTGAAATATTGACGAAACAGCTTTATTGGCTGAGTATAAATAAGGAAACTCATCAATGGCTACGATGATTCTTTCTTTTGATGTTTCTCTTAAAAAATTAAAAAACTGATACCAGCTGTCAAAGCCATTTTCAGCAACAATAGAGCTGCCGAATTTTCTGCCTGCTATTCTCCCCAGGTTTTTTAAATTTTCTTTCTCTGTTGATCTATCTGATAAAAAGTAAATAGAATTCTTGTCTTTAATAAATTCTTTAATTAATTCTGTTTTCCCAACCCTTCTTTTACCATAAATAACAATAAATTCAGGGTTATTTGAATTCCATCTATCGTTCAAAAATTTTAATTCTGTTTTCCTATTTATAAATTTTTCCATATTGCCTTCACAAGTTTAGTCTGATTGCTGATAGTCTACTACAAAGTAGTCTAATACAAAGTAGTCTAATAATCAAGTTTTTGGAGTTTCTCTTGTTGCTTTTACTAATTTTTAGAAAGTAATATTCCCCCATCTGAGTTAATATTCTTCGCTATTTAAGCCTGGCCAAAAACCCTGGTGTATGTCATCAAGTAAAATATTACTCATGTATTGAGACCTTGACTCCTAACGGCAGTTTTTCATACAGCCATTTTGCTTCATCTAATTTTAATCTAATACATCCATGGCTGGCAGGTGTTCCAAGTTTATTATATTCTTCCTCTATTATTTCTCCATCTTCGTTAAAAGGGACGCTGTGAAAAAGATAATCTTTGTAAAATCTGGTCCAGTAATAGGCCCCTACATTAAATTTGGCTACCCACTGGTAATAAACTTTTTGAGTTGTAGAAAATTCCCCTATTGGAGTAGAGGTTGACTGCTTCCCACCTGAGCAGATCATCTCTTTAATTAGCATGCCATTATAATAAACAAGGACAATTTGCCGGCTTAAATCTACTTCTATCATAAAATCTTCACTGCTGCTAAAATCAACATCCTTGTCTTCTTCTGCATTCAGCTCATCATCAAGACTTTTACTTTCAGCTTCCCCAGAAGAGGTTTTATCTTCATTGCTGTTTTCGTCCAGCATTGGGCTTGCGCCAGAACTTAAATTGTCACTGCTGCTAACTTTGCTCTCTTCAGGGCTGGCATTAAAAATAAGGGAGTGCTCTGTTTCTGCCGGGTGCAACTCATTTATCTCATTTTCTACAATCACTGGCTTAGTATCCGATGACTCAAACATCTTGTCTCCATAACTGGTAAAAATATTTACCAATACCAACAAAGCCGCAGCAGCAACCAATATAATCTCTACCTTATATTTAAACATCTGTTTACTTTCAATTCCATAAATCTATTTCTTATTAAAATAAAATATTATCATAAACATCTTTTCGATGCTTGAATCGGAGTATTAATATTCGTAATTCTTTGTTATGTATTGAGTAAATTATTCTAAAATTACCAATCCTGTATTTCCATAGATTAGCATATTTTCCTTTTAATTTGGTTCCACGATATGGGTTAATAGAAATTTTATTAATCTCTTTAAAAAAAGAACTAATAATTTTTGGTTTTAATTTTTTTAAATCCTTTTGCAAGTGTTTATGATAAAGAACTTTATACTTCAAATCTTTTCCTTTTCTTTCTTTAATTGCCTTTTAAGCTTATCTTCTGTAATAAATTCTGTAATTGGGTCAAGTGACCTTTGCATAGCAATTTCTACATCTTCAATTTCCTCAAGATAGTTTTCTACTGCCTTTTTTACAAACCATGATTTTGTTCTCTCGCTAACCCTGCATATTTTCCCAACTCTTTCTATAAGTTCTTCATCTAAACTTAATGAGATATTCTTTTTCATTTTTACACACTCCGTAATAATATTATAATGATACTATTAAATATTATTAATATTATTAAAATATATTATATTTAATATAATTATTATAAGTAATTTCTTGTCATTATACAATATATATATAAAAATTTTAAGAAAGATGTCCCCCGAACAAAGGCTGCTAAAGTGTTTTGAACTGACAGACTTTGCAAAAAGTCTCTTTTTATATGGGCTCAGAAAAAGATTCTCTGAGCTCTCAGAAAGTGAAATTAAAAAGATTTACCTTAAAAGAATAGCTAAATGTCACAACAGAAATTACTAAAAGAAGTTACAGATATAATAAAATCTGAATAAAAATTACTTGCACCCTGAACAAGTTGTGCAAGAACCACTTGAGCAGCTTCCGCCAG
The DNA here is from genome assembly GCA_964392345.1 of uncultured Actinomycetota bacterium. GTDB lineage: Bacteria > Actinomycetota > Humimicrobiia > Humimicrobiales > Humimicrobiaceae > JAUVXY01. The sequence continues at coordinate 14,435 of CAYMPQ010000019.1, read as the reverse complement.
ATGAATAGTTTGAAGAAAAATCATTGTTGCCCGAAGAATTCTTAAATCCAACAGGTGCAAATACTCTTATCATATTAGTGCTGCCGCATTTGCTGCACTTAACTTCAGTGCCATTACCACTTCTCACCACAACTTCGGTGATATTCCCACAATCATTGCATTTGTAATCTAAAAATTTCAATCTTTTCTACTCTCCTTTAAAAATAAACTTACATAGATGCTGTATTATTATATCCATATACAAAATAAATGAAAAGTCCTGCAAGGTATGCTCATTATACCCGCGCATAACCACATATTCATTATATTTTATTCAAATTCTTTTACCGGATGCAACTAATGCCTGCCAGAGATAGAATTTAAGATAAAATTATTGTATCATTTCAAAACTAAATGATAATGCTTTTTTAAGTTTTATTTATTTAGAGCAGGAGCAATATAAATGATGTTTTGGCGCTCTAATTTAAAATAATATGTAGCCAAGGAGAAGATATGTCTTTTGATTTTGACATTAAAACTTACACACCAGGAAAAATTATATGCATAGGGATGAATTACAAGTCACATATTAAAGAGCAGGACGGCCGCTTTCCAGACAAGCCCGTACTTTTTTCCAAGGCAAAGAGCAGTGTAATTAAAAATGGGGAAGATATAGTGTATCCGCCAGAAGTTAAGGAACTGGATTATGAGGTAGAGCTTGCAGTAATAATTGGAAAAAAAATGAAAAATGTACCAGAAGCTAAAGCTGCCGATTATATATATGGTTACACTATTATAAATGATATAACTGCCCGTGATATTCAAAAAAGTGAGAATCAGTGGTATAGAGCTAAAAGCTTTGATTCATTTGCCCCTATTGGGCCTGTGGTAGTATCAAAAAAAGAAATACCGGATCCACAAAACCTAAAACTAAAATCCTACGTAAATGGCGAACTCAGACAGAATGGCAGCACTTCTGATATGATATATGGGGTATATACGCTGCTGTCTTATATCTCTGGCTCCATCACATTAGAAGAAGGTGATTTAGTTGCAACCGGGACCCCTGCCGGAGTTGGGATCTTTATGAAGAATAAAAAACTTTTAAGACCAGGTGATGAAGTAATATGTGAAATTGAAAAAATAGGAAGACTGGCTAATAAAGTTGCAAGCCCATAAATTAATACAATAAAGTTAAAATGAGTGAATTATATCAAATTTTTATCGGTTCCATGATAGTGGCTTTCTCGGGAGCAACAGCGCCGGGCCCCATGCTGACACTTGTAGTGGCAAGCGTAGCTGAAAAGGGGTTCTGGACTTCTTTCTTTATAGTGCTCGGGCACTGCATATTGGAGCTTGCTGTAGTTATAAGCTTTGTATTTGGGATTTTAAGGTATCTGGAAAATCCTATATTACTGAAAGCCATTGGTCTTCTTGGCGGAATTTTTTTACTCTATCTGGGTGGCAATATACTATATTCGGTTTTTAAAAAAAAGACGATAGTTGATTTTAAGTCTGCTGTTAAAAAAAATAGCATGAACAGAAAAAGCACACTTGTAGTAACCTTAAAAGGTATCACGATAAGCCTGACCAACCCTTACTGGTATATATGGTGGATAAGCATAGGAGCAGCATTTTTAATAAAAAGCGTACAGTTTAACGCTGCAGGGATTACTTCTTTTTTTATAGGGCATATCAGCGCTGATTTTATATGGTATCTTTTTATAGGATTTTTGGTTAGTACAAGCAGAAAATTCTTTAATCAAAAGATATACAATGGAATCCTGATTTTCTGCAGTTTATTTTTATTTTATTTAGGAATTAAATTTATTATAGATGCAGCTGCAGGAATGTAGCCCAAATAGTTTAAGCACCTTTAAATATTTAGACTACTTCTTTTTGGTAATATAAAAAAATAGTAATATACTGTAGTAACAAAAATATAAAACCTTAAAACATTTAGACAATGAAAAATATATTTAATGAAAAAGACATAGCAAAAAAAACATTTGACGACAGGTGGGTAAAATTTGCATTTGGGCCTCAGGGAATTGTAAAAACTGATAAGCTCAACCTTGGCATTGTTGAATTTGCAGAGGCCACAACGGCAAAAACTCACAAACACAATGTGGGAGAAGCTTTGTACGTGCTTTCAGGCAGGGGTAAAATTAAAATAGAAAATAATATTTTTAATTTAGAAGAAAAAGATTTTGTATATGTGCCCGAAAATACAAACCACACCATTGTTACCGGTAAAGATAGTAAAGTAAAAATTTTGTTTATGTTTTCTGATAAAATTGTTATAGAGCAATAAAAAACACCCAGCAGGCAGAAACAAGACTTCAGTACAAAAAATTAGAATTACTTAAAAAATGGGCACCAAAAACACAAGCGAAAATATTATAATAAAAAAACTCGACCAAAACTTTGTCTCGCAGTCTGTTAATTTACTTTTTAATGCATTTCCCCTTCATTACAACACCCTGTTCGGTAAAAAAATTAGTACAGCAAAAAAAGCACTGACAGAAAAATATTTAAACTACCCTGATGGTGTATTCATAGCTATAAACCATACCACAAATGAAATAGCAGGTATTGTAGATACTGTAACCAAGTCCAGGCACAGTAGAAATTTAGCTATTTTAGATATTTTAAGAAACTTTGGTTTTTACGGCTTTAAAAAAATTCTGCCAAATTTACTTGAAAAATATGCTTCAAGTAAAAGCGAATTACACATACATAAATTAGCTGTTAAAAAAACCAGCCGGGGCAGAGGCACAGGCTTGCTTTTATTGCATTCTGCCCAAAATTATGCCATCTGCAAAAATAAAAAATATCTTTCCTTGTGGGTTGCAAAAGAAAACCACTCTGCCGTGCATTTATATAAAAAATTTGGTTTTATAAAATTAAAAGAAATAAAGCTAAAAATACTTAAAAGATTTTATGGGTATGACCACTTTTATTTTATGACAAAAAATATTTAGCACCTGTATTTTAATCCGATGGGCTAAACCGTAGAAGCCTGCCAGAAAATTTAAACTTACCAGCCCACAAATGATTGCCGTCAAAACACGCAAAAGGAGCTAGGCTATAAGTTTAACCTGCTCAGGAATGGAATGTTGCTGTACAGATAACCTATTACTGTATTCATGGAATTGGTAATAAAAATAATGCCAAGGATTATTAAAAAAATGCCAGATATTATTGGAATAATTCTAAGGCGTCTGCTTACCCTTTTTAAAAACCTTGAGAACATGCTTATAAATATGCTTGAGAGCATAAAGGGTATCCCCAAACCTAATGAATAAACACTTAACAGTAAAATTCCCTGAGACAAGGTATCAAGCTTGCTTGCTAAGAGCAATATGCCCGATAGGATCATCCCGATGCAGGGGACCCATCCAAAAGAGAATATAACGCCAATCATAAATGAACCAAAATAATTGGCTTTTATAAAATTAGGCATTTTAAACTTTTTTTCAGCGTTTAAGAAAGGGATACGGAATAGGCCCATATAATTTAACCCAAAGATTATAAGTACGCCGCCGCCTACTCTTGCGACTATGCTTGAGTAGTTTACCAGAACCTGCCCCATAACAGTTGCAGTTGAACCTAAAGCAATAAATACCAAAGAAAATCCTAGAACAAAAAATACACTGTTTAGAAATAAAAATAACCTTTCTGAAAACTTGATATTATTACTATTTTTAAAAATGGCTTTATTAGACATCAAGGATAAATATACAGGAACTACAGGCAATACACATGGAGAAAAAAAAGACAGCAGCCCTGCTGTAAATGCTGACAGTAATCCTATTTCAATCATTTTCGCGCAACCTCCAGATCTCTCTTATCAATTGGTCCTCCGTCATGGGACCTATATTATATGACAGAACCTCACCATTTTTGCTTAAAAAATAAGTGGTGGGTATCCCCTTTACTCTCCATTTACCAGTTAAATCCTCCAAGCTTCCATTTATCAGTATTGGGTAGCTTATACCAAATTCATCAATAAATTTCTTCACTGTATTAGCATCACTTCCAACAGATATCCCTATAAATTGGACATCCTTATCTTTAAATAGATTATAAGCCATAACAAAATCAGGTATTTCTGCCTTGCATGAAACACACCATGTGCCAAAAAAGTTAAGTACAACAATCTTGCCCTGGTAATCTGATAGGGAAACTTCATTATTATCTGTGTCTAGCAAGGTAAAATCATTTAAGTATTCTTCCTTAGCTTCTTCTGCATCATTTTCCTTAATTTCAGCACCTTCTTCCACTGGCTCATTTTCTTCTATATCCTGCCTATTTTTATTATTTTCAGTATTTTCTATTTCATCTGATTTTATATTGGCTTTCTCTTCTTTTTCGGTTTCTATCTGGTTATTGATTTCTTCTGTGCTAGTACTTTCGGAGTAAGCAGCTTTTTTGCATCCTGCAAATAGAGAAAAGGATGCCAAAAGCAGTATAACCATAATTACTGTTATTATCTTTTTCATAAAAACTCCTCCTTCAGACTAGCACTTAATTATAAGAGATTTAGCAAAATTAGCCACTTCTATTATTTTAAAATTCTTTTCAAAAAACCAAGTTCTTTTTCTTTTTGGTTTATGCTAACTTCTGCCATTTTTAACTCTCCACCTTTATCAATGTTTTAACATCAGGCTTAATCATTTCAGAACCTTTCCTATTTCTTCAACTGATGGTATTTTCCCTGAAAATTTAACTTCCCCATCAACAACAACTGCTGGAGTTGAAGTTATTCCGTAATCTACTATCTCATTTACATCAGTTATTTTTTCTATCTCAGCATCAATTCCTAAATTTTCAACTGCCTTTCTAACATTTTGTTCGGTTCTTACGCATCTTGGGCAGCCTGTACCTAAAATTTGAATTTTCATAACTCAATTCCTCCTTATTTAATTTATTTTTTTAAACTGCTAATAAACGCTCCGCTTTAGCTTTTAATAATCAGTTGACCTGTTAAACAAAAAAATGCCCAAATATTATCCCGGTAGAAGTAGCCATAACAACTACTAACATTACATAAACTAAAGTCTTTTTAGCTCCCATTATTCTTCCTATTACAATCATATTGGGAAGTGAAAGCGATGGACCTGCCAGAAGAAGAGCAAGAGCAGGTCCCTTCCCCATTCCCAGATCCATAAGGGCCCTTATTATAGGAACCTCGGTTAGCGTAGAAAAATACATAAACGCGCCAAATATAGAAGCTAAGAAATTTGCCCTTATGCTATTGCCACCAACCCAATTTTCAACTACGCTCTGCGGCAGAAAATATTTAATTACTCCAGCAATAAATACTCCGGCCAGCAGAATAGGAAATATTTGCCATGCAAGCTTTCCAGTTTCCTTGAGCCAGTCTTTTAGTTCCTGCTTCCTGTAGCCTGCCACAATAACAGCAATCAAAACAGCAAGTGATATGCCAGCATATACCCACATCTTTGCTGCTCCAAAAATTAGTATCCCTAATAGAGATAAGAAAAACAGTGCACTTACATACCTGGGTTTGCTGGGAGCATCCTCTTCGTAAGCCTTAAATAAATTATTGTTTGAATTTATTTTTTCCCTTTCCTCTTTAATCCAGATAATAGACATGATAAACCCTATTACAATTGAAAAGATAATGGCGCCTACTCCTCTTGCAATTCCAAGGTCGTAGCCTAAAAGTCTTGCTGTATATACTATGGCTAAGACATTGATAGCAGGTCCTGAATACAAAAATGCAATTGCAGGGCCGAGCCCGGCTCCTCTTTTTTTGATTCCTGCAAATAGTGGAAGTATCGTGCATGAACAGACTGCAAGTATTGCTCCGGAAACTGAAGCCACACTGTAAGATAGCCATTTTTTAGATTTAGGGCCAAAATACTTAAGCACTGCCCCTTTTGACACAAATACTGCAATTGCACCTGCCATAAAAAATGCAGGGACAAGACAGGCTAAAACATGCGCAGAAAGATATTCTACAAGCGCATACCAGCCGTTTTCAACTGCTTCTATAAGTATTTGCATAACCAAAATCCTTCCCAGGGCTATATTTTGCAGCCTGTAATTTTCTCTTTTAGCATCTCAAATTATTTGCTGCATATAACTTTTCTATCAGTACTGCTTAACTTGCCAAGATCTCTATTTATCTCCTTATCGTTTTCTAAAGATAGTAAAAAACAGTTAAGCACCCCTCTTAGATCTTTATCCATTCTGGGGTTCATTTTGTAATTTATCCATCGGCCATCCTTTTTGTAAACAATAATTCCTGCCTCTTCCAGTATTTTCAAGTGGCTTGATATGGTAGGCTGGGACAGGCCTATTATCTTCCTTATCTCACAAACACATAAATCTTCTTTTGAGCTGAGCAAGCAAATAATCCTGATTCTGGCAGTATCTGATACTGCTTTTAAAAATTTAGTTATACTTTTTAAATTATTCATAGTCGTTTTAGATAATAATTTTAATAATCAATTAATTATATTGATATATTTAAATATGTCAATATAATTAAATAATTGACCTTCCCCCAAAAAATAGCTCAATTTGAAAAATTGTTAAACTGTGAGATCTTTGATACCATGCAGGAAGCCAGGGTAATTATTAAAAGATAGAGGTGTTATTACAATGCCATAAGACCCCATGGTACTCTTATGTAAGGCCACTAACACCAGGAAGCTGGTGGTTGATATTAGTTTAAAAATAGCTTAGATACTAACTTAAAGACTGTACTAAAGATTGGGGTAAGGGCATTCAATTTGAAAATTACGGTAACATAACAATAAGAAATTTAAAAGATTTCGAAGATGAGGGCTCATAAATTTTTGAATAATCTATCAAATGAAAAAGGTGATTTAAGAATTGCTAAATTTTTAGCCAAATGTGGCATATCTTCAAGAAGAAAATGCGAGCAGATAATTCTACAAGGCCGAGTTAAAATAAATGGTGAAATTGTAAAAGACCTTTCAAAAAAAGTTTTTTTAGATGATAAGGTTGAGCTAGACGGTAAACCATTGATACTTGAAGAAAAAATTGTAATTGCCTTAAACAAACCAACGGGTTATTTATCAACTGTAAGCGATAAATTTAACAGAAAAACAGTTTTAGATTTAATCCATTATAAGAACTTCAGGCTTTATCCCGTTGGGAGACTTGATATTAATTCAAGAGGATTAATTATTTTAACTAATGATGGTGAGCTGGCATATAAATTAACTCACCCAAAATTTGACGTTCCAAAAGTTTATGATGTTTTAATAAATAAAAGAATTAATTTTAAAGATTTGGAGATTATTTTAAATGGTATAAAAATTGAAGGTAGAGAGCTGTATCCGCTGAGTGTTGAATTATTAAAAATTCAGCTTAAAAACACGTCTCACGATTCAAATAATCTGACAAATGACTATAATAAGTATAAAAAATTTTTAAATGACAGTTCACTTATAAGAATTAAAATCGCGGAAGGCAGAAAAAGAATTATACGAAAAGTTTTTAAAACACTGGGTTATAAAGTTATTGATTTGAAAAGAGTTCAAATTGGTAATTTTAAATTAGATGATTGTAAGCCTGAATTATCTGAAGGTAGTTTTAAAATTTTAAGTAATTTAGAAATTAAAAAGCTATTAAGAATTAGCTAATTAAAAAAGAAGCTGCCATTTTTGTTTCAACAGGAACTTTTGGGAATCAGCTTGCTTTACTTACTCATACTGGCAGGGTTGATGAGGTTATTCTTCCTAAAGATAATCATATAGTTTTGTATGAGGTTGGTGCATCTGCAGCTTCCCGAGAAACATTATTTATTTTTTTCTGCTTTAATTTTTTTTCTTGCTTCTTCAAACAGGGGTTCTGCAAAAGATGAGGAAAATGTCCTCTGCTCAAAAGTTTTTTTCTCAAGAGTTTCTAAAAATCCCTTGAATTGATCAAAATAGGAGCCATATACATGATAGCTGTCTGAAACATCGACATAGCGGCCGACTTTGACAGGTTTTGCTACTTTCTCAGAAACTTTTTTGGCAATTACTTTTTGCAGGTCTGTTAGCCCAAAAATATTCATGAATGCTGCCTTGAAAGCATCTCTTGAACGCCAGTGGGTATTCATATTAAGAACAAACCCTTCTTTTGGATCTTCTAAAATACGGAGCCAAATTCTCTGGAGGCATGGAGGCTCATGGTCTTTGGCATCAATTTCAGGAACCCACGTAATTGATTGCGCCCTTCTTGTGTAAACGCACTCAGCCAGATTTTCAATTGCTACAGCAACCTGATCCAAATTTCCTTCCGTGACTTTATAATTAAAAAGTCTGTCGTGATAGCTATAAGACCATCCATGACTGCCAATCCAATGGTCATGTATTCCAAGTACAATTTCCTGGCGATAAACTTCGAGCTCATCAAGCCCTGTTGGAAGAGCTCTGTGAATCCTTGGCTCCAAAAAAGGTTCGTGAATAACCATTACCATAGTAGCATCCCTGCTTGGAGGATCATTTGGCCTGTCATACTGCGTTTTCATTGCAACACCGTTTTGCCAGACCTCAAGTAACGATTTTTCCCAGACTTCAGGCAATGTTTTGCCTTCAACCTTTAGAACTGGAATATCTCCTCTGGAGAAAGTAACATTTGGATTTTCTTTTTCATTTGTCATTTTGCCCCTTTTAAATATTTTTTACTTATAGTAATCTATTCTAAGAAATTTGTCCTAAAAACTCAATTTAAAAATAAAGAAAAGAGCAATGAGATTTATAAAATTGCAAAAAGAAAATTCAGTAATGACCTTGAAAGCATTCTGCTTCTTTTAAAAGATTCTTTTAAAAATTTAAAATGGAAGAAAGGACTACTGACTATGGCATTTAAAACACTATTTCTTGCCCATGCCCCTGATGCAGACAAGGGAAAACACAGAAATATAATTGACACAGGCAAATACAGGCTCTTCACAGTTGTAGTAAAAAGCCAGGATGAAGCTATACAGACTTGTAAGGATTTTGCTCGTAAAGAAAACATAGATTCAATAATTCTTTGTCCGGGATTTACTCATAACAGCGTTGCTGAAATTGTACAAGCTACGGGCAGTAAAGTTGCAGTTTGTGTAGCAAGGGGAGATGGTCCAAGCAATAAAATATCCCAGGCAGCTCTAAAAAAAGAAGGATTTTTTTAAGCTTAAAAAGATTTCCAAATATAAAATTTGAAGCGTTATTTCTTTAGTAAAAACCTTCTTATTTTAATAATCCAGGGTAAGTTTATATACTCAAATTCTGTTTTTTCTTCGGCAACCTTTGGTTCAAACATAGATTCACCTTCTATGATCTCTTTGATTTTTATACTGGAGAAGAATCACTTTTTAAATATCCTGAGCAATGACCATGCCCTCTTCATCGCTGAAATTATTTGCAGCAATATAAAATTCTTTAAGTCCTAAAAGGTCAGCTGTTTTTTTTAGTCTTTTGTATTCTTTTAAATTTGCTGTTTCTTTTACCTCAAAACCTGCATTCTTATTAATAAGAATAAAATCTATTTCTGGTCCTTTTCTTTTCTGATAATATTTTATCGCATCATATTTCTTTAAATTTAGAAAAACAGCATTTTCAAGAAGTGCTCCAGAGCTGACTCTGGAGAAATGATTTATTATACCATTATCGCAGATGTATATTTTTTTTGTTCCGCTTACTTCCCTGTCAATGTTTTTAGTAAATGGAGGAACTAAATGAATGAAATAAGTACCCTGTAAAAATGAGATGTATGAATATACGGTGGGCCTTGAAACACCAAGCTCTGAGGAGAGTTTATTGATTTCAAGTCTTGAACCAGTTCTTTTAAGCAGGAGAAATATTAGATCCCTGAATATGTTTATTTGCTTAAAATCAGCAAGAGTTCTTACATCAATCTCAAAGTAAGATTTAAATATATCTTCAATCCATTGTCTTTTCCTGTCTGTCTTTTCTTCCAGTGCCACCTGTGGGAAACCTCCGTAAAGCAGGTATTCTTCATAGAATTTTTTGTATTTTTCGTATGATATATTATTTTTATTCTTTTCTTTTAGCTTGAAATCTTCATAGAAAGTCTTTGCCTCCTTCTTAAAAATTAAAAATTCCTCAAAATCCAGGGGGAAGATTTCATATACTACTTTTCTTCCAGCAAGGCTTTCTGGAAACAGATTTTTAAAATAAAAACTGCTGGAGCCGGTTAAGAAAAACTTTACTTTAAAATGATCATAAAAATATTTTATCACATTTACTATGTCTGGTTTTTGCTGGATCTCATCCAGGAATATATAAGCTTTTTCTTTGGCAAAAATATTATATTCTTTTAGGTTGGACCAGATGTTATCATAATTTTTTTCTTCAAAAACCATCTGGTGTATGGGGTTTGTAAGATCCAAAAAGACTTTGTTATCACTATCTGTCTTTTCATATACCATATTAAGCAGTGTTGTCTTGCCGACCCGCCTCATACCAGTTAAAACTACAATTTCAGGTTTATTTATCTGCTCTTTAAGTGGTTTAAATAATTTTCTTGGGAATAACATAGTATAAATTTACATAATTAATACAATTATGTCAACTATTAATTTACAAAATTGTAATTTTTGATTATTACAGTATCTTCTGCAATAGTTTAATTCCCGGGATTTATTTATCACTGAGGTTAAGTCTTTAAGCTTCCAGGAGGCCAGCCGGGGTTAAATCCCTCTACGAGACAAATACAATTATCATATGTTATAAATTTTTTACCAGCTTCCCGTTCAAGAAATGGAGAAACATCTGCGATTACTCTTTTCCAATTTATTTTTGAAATATTCCTGCTTTTAGGTTAATCTGTTTTACATTATTTTTATGAAAATTTATGTACCGAAGTATATGATTGAAGACATGCTTGAAAAAAAGATAAATAAATTAAAAGCTATTGTTTTTGACCATATGACAATAGACACGGAAGGCTATAGACCAGGGAGTATGAGTGGACAAAAAGACTAAAAGACAGACACTTATTACATTTTATTTTATTTTTGTACTTTTTGGGCTCTCTATTATAATCATCGATCCCCTGATCCCGGTAATTGCTGAAGAGATAGATGTTGGTTTTGACAGGATAGGCATTGCTCTATTTATCGGTTCCATTGCAGCCCTTATTTCAAATTTTGTTGCCGGCAGGCTGTCTGACAGAGTAGACATAAAGAAACTTGTCCTCCTGGGTCTGCTCTTTCTTTTTTTAGGCTTTGCATTATTCGGGACATATTTAAACTTTATTATCTTCATTATTGTCTCCATATTTCTGCGGGTGGGTTTCGGTACAATCGATACTTCAGTTCATTCATTTTCTTCAAAGCTCTTTAAAAAGGATATAAGCCGCATTTTTCTCAAACTTGATATAGCCTGGTACTCCGGTGCGGTAATGGGCCCCCTGGTAATAAGCAGCATCCTTTATTTTGAATTTCTATCCAGATACCTTTTCCTCATTCTTGCCTTTATTTATGTGATATCTATTACCATATTCTACAAAATATGTCCAAAGAGAAAAATCGGTGATAATGATTCTTCTCAGAATAAAGATATCCACAGTTCACATAAGAGCAGCCTTAGAATATTGAAGGATCCTGCAGTTATAATGAGCAGCCTGGTTCTATTTTTCTTTATGGGTTCCCTCATGGGGCTGTCTACCTGGATGACTACATATTTTTTAAGCCTCGGCATAAAGGTTGCTTACAGTTCTGCTGTTCTGTCTCTATACTGGTTATTTTCCATTATCGGGATGGTTATAACCACCAGGGTTGTAGCAAAATATAAAGAAATAAATATTCTTTTTTACAGCTGCCTGGCCGGTATTATATGTCTTGCTGTATTTAGTTTTACTGCTTCCGTTTATTTAAAAATAGCAGCCCTGGTTTTACAGGCAATATTCTTTGCTGCCATCTTCCCTCTTACTAATGCAATTTCAGCAAACAGGGATTCCAAAAATTCTGGGACAATACTTGGTTTTACTATTGCTTTTACTTTTGCAGGGTCCATTATCTTCCAACCGCTATACGGTTATGTAGCAGAGTATTTTGGAAAGGAACATATAGCTTATATAGCTCTTGCAGGCACACTTATTGGTTTTGTTTTTGTTTCTATACTATTTAGAATAATAAAGAAGGAACACATCAGAAGATCTATTTAAGATCATTGGTGGTGCCACCGTGGTTCGAATCCCCTATGGGCTACCAAATAAAAATATTTAGAGAATAACTAAAACATCAATGTATCCTCATTCGGATAGCTAGATTTTAAAATATCTTTCAATGGTTCCTTATTTGATAAAAATTTAAAAATCAATTTTGAATTATCTTTTAGATTTCTTAAGATTGTTTTTTGCCATTTAACGGGTAGTGCATTAAATATATCTAAAATTTTCTTTTGTTGAATTTTATTTTGTAATAAAAATTCTCCAATTTCTTTAGCAGAATATAAATCCCTTATCTGTTTTTCCTTGCTTAACCGTCTTTCATAAATTATAAATTTGTGAAGTACATATGCCGCGGGCTCAGGAACTATAACTGCCATATCCTCATATTTAATTTTTAGTGTATAGGATTGAAGAAGATTGAGGAATCTGAGGCCTTGAGCATTAATATGTAATTTGGGAATTTGATAAGGTTTATTTCCCTTACCCCTCCCAAGATCAGCAATCAAAAACTCCAATTCAAGCTCTGGATGAACATATTTTGTATGCCCTGTTAAATAACTATGAGAAGGCATAAAATCTAAATTTCCTAATATTTCAGGTATATTAACCTCCTTTTGTATTTTTGGTGGATTCGGGATAAGAAAATCTATATCCATAGTTCTAAGCAAGGGTATCTCTGCAGCATTAGAAAAATAAATTCTGTAAAAATAATGACACCAACTTCCAATAAGAATAATATCTTCCAGAACACCAACGCCGTAAAGTGAATTGAGTGTTTTGAAAAATAAGTTATTTCTTCTTTTCATGGGACATCTTTTCTAACGTAATAATATTGTTTTTAACCTGAATGCATAATTTTTGAAGCTTTCTTCTTTCCTCTATTTTGTTCTCAATCTGTGAAATTTCATCCTTTCCTAATTTACCTAAATATTTAAAAACATTTTTTTTATTATCCCTATAATTAAGATAGTAGTATATATGCCCCTTAATTTCCTTTTTTATAAGGCTTCCTTTTTGAAAATTTCTTAATTTCTGCTCATAACTTATTTTAAGACTTTTTAACCTGCCTAGCTCTTCTTTTATAATTCCATTTAAAACTTCCATATCCTGTTCTCCTGTGTTACCAGACAACTTAGAATATTAATAATATTATCTGGTAACACTTTATTTATTTAGTTACCAGACATATATGTATTTATTATTATATGTCTGGTAACTAATGTCAAGATATGAATATTCAAATCTTCTTCCAGAGTCAAATATTTTTTTAATAATTTCAGAAATTCTTTATTAAATTCTGAAAGATAATAAAAGTTCATAAATGACTACTCTCTAACTGAATGCATATCTTTTCTATAAAAGACGGTTTCGTAATTGATAATATTTTTATCATCAGTAATTTCTGGCATTTCATATGGAATATCCTCATGAGAATAATCTTCAACTTGTTTTGCATTCATTGAAGACAGTCTTTCTATTACATTATCAATTATTTCTTTTTCGGTAGCATTTAATTGCATATTTGTAATCAAGGATGGCTTTTAGACTTCAAGAGATTTAGGAAATATTTTGAGCAGAAATATAATATTTCACAAGCTTTTTTATAGGTTATATTTCTTCAAACCAGAATTTATATACTCCCTTGTTTTAATCATCATTTAAAATAAAAATATCTTCTACAGGCTTTTTTAATAGTTTAGCTATTTTTAAAGCCAGTTTTAAAGAAGGATTATATTTATCTTTCTCAATAGAAATTATGGTTTGTCTCGAGACATTAGTTTTATCTGCCAATTCTTTCTGGGTTAAATTATATATTTTTCGAAGTTCACAAATATTATTTTTCATATCAACCACTAGTTTTTTTAAGATAGTATAAATAGAAACCCCAAAAAACAGTTAACCCAGCTGAAAATATAATTAAAAGCATAAAAAATATAGAAGTGAGTCCATTGCGTATTAGTTCTACTACTATCCATAAAAACAAAGTAGTGCTATTGAAAATCCAAGAATTTCTTAATGCCTTACTTACAATATGAACTCCCCTTTCATCACCTTTATCGAAACCAAGCTTTTTAAAAAGATTCAATTAGCCACCTCCAAATGTAAAATGTTCTTTACATTATAATAAGAGTTTTTAGATAAATATCAAAACTTTGAATTGCTTTTATTATTATTTAGGAAAAATATCACCTGTGAACACAAAAGGGGGATAATATTACATGACAGAAATTTTAATTAATTCCTTCAGGTAGGGTCGAGAACTGGCGCGCCACTGAACTATTTCAGTA
>CAYMPQ010000018.1:0-25701 GCA_964392345.1 uncultured Actinomycetota bacterium | reverse complement strand
TAAATTTCCAATGAAAAGGATAATTATAAACCTGTCTCCAGCGGACATAAGAAAAGAGGGTGCTTTTTATGACCTGCCAATAGCTCTTTCAATACTTGCAGTAAGCGGCCAGATAAGCAGTAAACTTTTCAATGAATGCTGCTTTGTTGGGGAGCTGTCACTGGATGGAAAAATAAATCCGGTTAGGGGAATAATTTCTATGGCGGAAAGAGCTGTAAAGACAGGAAAAAACTTTTTTATTGTACCACAAAAAATTGCACACCAGGCTTCTCTTATTAAAGATATTAATATTGTACAGGGAGAAAATTTAAATGAAGTAGTAAAAATCTTTTGTAACTGCAGCGATTTGAAAAAATATGTCTACAAAGATACTAAAAACAAGATCTTATCTAAAGATAATTATTATGATCTTGATTTAAAAGATGTAAAGGGCCAGTTGAAAGCTAAACGGGCACTTGAGATTGCTGTAAGCGGGATGCATAATTTTATGATGATTGGGCCGCCGGGTGCAGGTAAAACTATGCTGGCTCAACGGGCCATAACTATTATGCCGCAACTGAGCATTTCAGAATGCATAGAGGTAACAAAAATTTACAGCCTATACAAGAAGTACAGCGGAGAATTAATGCAGAAGAGACCTTTTAGGGATCCGCACCACACAATAAGCAGGGTAGGATTGACAGGTGGGGGCAAAAACCCAAAACCCGGTGAGATAAGCTTGTCGCACAGAGGAGTATTGTTTTTAGATGAATTTTCACATTTTCCAAAAAATTTGGTAGAGGATTTGAGGCAGCCTTTGGAAAATAAAAAAGTGGTCATAGCAAGAAACAATATATCATACTGCTTTCCATGCAGCTTCATGCTTATTGTAGCAACCAATCCATGCCATTGCGGTTATTTTGGTGATGAAAAAAAGAAATGTGTCTGCAGTTTGAGGGAGGTAAACAAATTCTGGAAGAACCTTTCCGGACCAATTGTTGACAGGATAGACATGAGGGTTAATGTCAACAGATTAAAAAAATGCGACTTTATAAAAATTGGTCATGGCGAAAGTTCATTAGAAATTAAAAAGCGCGTGAAAAGATGCATAGAGCTTCAGCAAAAAAGGTTTGAGGGCAAAAAATTTAAATATAATTCCGAAGCAAGTCCAAATGTAATAAATAGTTGGATGAGAGATAATAAGGAAATTAGAAATATATTATTAAAAATTTCTGATAGTTATAATTTAACTGCAAGAGGAATGGCCAGCATCTTAAAAGTGGCAAGGACAATAGCTGATTTGGATGAGTGTGAAGCTATAAGGACACAGCATGTGTTAGAAGCATTGCAATACAGGGCTGGTTATGATTTTGGTAATCTAAATTGCGACTAAAATTAATAAAAAGATATTAAGAATTTTTTCATATCATTTTTTTTGGGAAAAACATGGCTTGTGTAAATGAAATAAGTAAAAAAATTTTGTATCTATTGTCAGAATATAAAATTAAGCCTTCCGTATTGATAGATATATTTAAGAAGAATAATTTTAATATTAACAAGACGCTGGATTTTTTTAATGGGAATAAAATTTGTAAATTAAAATTAAACCTAAATTTTACTGAATCTGGCAAAGAGGAAACTTTAGGTAGTTATTTTAAAGAATTATTAAATTTTCTATTAAAAAATAATATTGGCGTACTGAATATATCTGATAAAAAATATCCAAATATTTTAAAGCAAATTTATTTTCCTCCGCCTATTTTATTTTTTAAGGGAGAGAAAATAATAAAAACAAAATTTAACATAGCAGTTGTTGGAACAAGAAAATGCACTTCTTATGGAATAGGGGCGGCAGAATATATAAGCAGGGAATTATCTAAAATTGGTATAACGGTTGTTAGCGGAATGGCGTTGGGAATTGACAGCTATGCCCAGAAAGCTGCGCTAAAAGAAAAAGGCGGCAGCATAGGGGTTTTGGGGTGTGGCATAGATATTGTCTATCCGCCAGAGAACAGGCATTTGTATAGGGATATTATTGAAAATGGAAGTTTGGTGTCAGAGTTTTTTCCTGGTACCCCTCCTTTAAAATCTAATTTTCCTTCCCGCAACAGGATAATCAGCGGTCTCTGCAACGGGGTGGTCGTAATTGAAGCAGCAAGGAGAAGCGGCGCCATAATAACAAGTGAGATGGCACTAAGACAAAACAGGGAAGTTTTTGCAGTGCCCGGCAGTATCTTTAATTCCAAAGCCAGCGGATGCCATTGGCTCATAAATAGCGGCGCAAAATTAGTAGAGGGCATTGATGATATACTGGAAGAGTTCAGCTGGTATTTTAAAGAATACAGCAAGGATGATGGTAAAGAAAAAACAGATACATGTATTCATAAAAATAATAACAGGAACAGCGATGATATCGGAGATAATTGCAGGAAAGTTTATGAGTTTATAGGATTTAAACCAAGAAGCTTAGAAGAAATAGTGAAATTTACTGGATTTGAGGTTAAAGAAGTCCTTAGCATTTTAGCGTATTTAGAGCTCAAGAAGTTAATTGAGGAGGGAGGTTCCAATATGTATAAAAAAGTGTTTTAGATTTTTTATCTTTCAGAATTGTTTCAGCAATTATTGTCATTATGCTGACAATGTATATAATTAATTTAAAAATAGATTTATTCATTAATCCAAACAAGGAAAAGAGATAAAATGGGGCTATTTAAGAGAAATAAAGTTGAAGAGCCTAAAAACCCGTTAGGCTATGCGCTGTATAAATATGATAAAATTATAAACAGGGACCTAAAAAAAATAATTAAAATAATTACATTAGAAAAGAAATTGGATTTTAAGAGAACCAATATTATTTTAGAGGATGTATTCTACAAGCTGGATGCAATACTGGATAGCATATCTAAAGATAATTTAAAAATTGACTACATGTCTGACAAAACAAGAGATTCTCTGATAGGCATGATACAGAATTTAAAAAATTTTTTTGAGAAAGCTAAAGCAAATAATTATGAACCCGAAAAAGTAAAAAGAGGTATGGAAATTGCCGGCTTAACTGCGGTATTGAACAAAAGGGAAGAAATTAAGAAGAAGATGAAAGATATAGAAAGTGATTATTTGTAAATATGAACATAAATGACAGTTTAAAAGTATATTTAAAATACGTAAAGTATGAAAAAAATTTATCCGCAAATACTGTAAATGCTTACAGCAAAGATCTTCTTCATTTTATAAATTATTTAAAAAACCTGGGTATTTCAAAAACATCTGATCTAAGTTTAGATGCATTTAGAAAATATTTAAGATACCTTGATAATTTTAAATACTCAAACAGAACTATTATCAGAAAATATTCCTCATATATGAATTTTTTTAGGTTTTTAGAAGATAGCCAGTATACAAATATTCAATTAACGCAACTTATAAATGTCCCCAAGAAACACCACAGGTTTTATTCTTTTCTCTCTCAAAAAGAGATAGAAACTTTACTTGAAAGCATAAAACCTGTAAATTGCGCCTCTATTCGGAACAGGGCCTTAATAGAATTAATATATTCTACAGGCGCCAGAGTAAGTGAGGCGGCAGGGATACTGCTAAAGGATGTGGATCTAAGAAATAGAGAGATAAGTGTTACCGGCAAGGGGAGAAAGCAGAGGATATTATATGTAAATCAAAGTGCACTGAAATGGATAGAAATATATTTAAAAGTAAGAGACAAAATTGTGTCTTCGAAAAATCGTGACAAATATGTTATTGATGATTATTTATTTTTAAACAAATTTGGCAAGAAGCTATCCGTTAGAAGTATCGGGACCATTGTAAAAGAAAGTTTAAAAAAGGCAGGAATTGAGAAAAATATAACCCCCCACGGTATCAGACACACCTTTGCCACACATCTGCTGCAGGAGGGAGCAGGAATAAGGGAAATACAGGAACTTCTTGGACATAAAAATATTTCTACTACTCAAATATATACCCACCTGAATGTTAAGAAACTGAAGAGAGATTATAACAGTTTTCACCCAAGAGCCGGGTAGGGTCTGTCAGCAGAAAAATACGCTGGTTTAATTTGCCCAAATATTTAGATTGTGTTAAACTTTAGCGTTGAAATTACACACACTACTTTTTGCAACATTATGGTGATATAAAATTATAATTAAAGTAGTGGAGGAATAACCATAATTAATAAGGAGGTACGGTTTTGAGCGTTGTAACTATGAGGGAGCTCTTAGAGGCAGGTGTTCATTTTGGGCACCAGACACGAAGGTGGAACCCAAAGATGAAAAGTTATATATATACTGAAAAAAATGGCATATATATAATAGATCTCCAGCAGACGCTGCAACTAATAATTGATGCTTACGAGCATGTAAAAAAAGTTATTAGTGAAGGTGGAATTATTTTATTTGTTGGGACTAAAAAACAAACACAGGACATAATTGAGCATTATGCAAAAGAATGTGAAATGCCATATGTAAAGAACAGATGGCTAGGGGGAACACTTACAAATTTTGAAACTATTAGCAAGCGTTCTAAAAGGCTTGAGCAAATAGAAGAAATGGAAAGTTCTGGAGTATTTGAAAAATTACCAAAAAAAGAAGTACTGAAAATAAAAAAGGAATATGAAAAATTGCTTTATAATATGGGCGGGATAAGGGACATGAAGAGGATACCGGATATCCTGTATGTTGTTGACCCCAGCAAAGAAGAAATTGCAGTTAAGGAAGCAGTAAAGCTTGGTATTCCGATTGTGGCAATAACTGATACTAACTGTGACCCTGATAATATAGAGTATGTTATCCCGGGTAATGATGATGCAATTCGTTCTTGTGAACTGATTACAAAGATTACAGGCAATGCTGTCAAGGAAGGGAAAGAGCAAAAAGTTAAAATAGAAGAAAGTCCTGAAAAAAAAGAGTTAGAGGAAGCGAAAAAGGAGATTCCGGAAAATGAGTTGGAAGATTTACCGGAAGACAATGTGTGGGTTTAATTAAATAGGAGGAATTAAATATGGTTGGCATAACAGCTGAATTAGTTAAGGAATTAAGGAAAAAAAGCGGCGTTGGCATGATGGACTGCAAAAAAGCTCTTGTGGAGAGCGGTGGAGATATAGAAAAAGCTGAGAAAATATTAAGGGAAAAAGGATTAGCTGATGCCTCTAAAAAATCCATAAGGCCTACAAAGGAAGGAATAATTGATAGCTATATTCATATAGGTTCTAAAATTGGAGTACTTCTGGAAGTTAATTGTGAAACTGATTTTGTAGCAAGAAATGAAATGTTTAAGGAATTGGTACATAGCGTTGCCCTCCACATTGCTGCATCTGCACCATCATATGTTTTAAAAGAAGACGTAGCGGAAGAAGTAATAAAAAGAGAGAAAGATATTTATATAAAGCAAGCCTTAAATGAGGGGAAACCAGAAAATATAGTGGATAAGATTGCTGAAGGAAAGTTAAAAAAATTTTATACAGAGAATTGTCTACTGGAGCAGCCTTACATAAAAGATAATGATATTACTGTTGGGGAATTGGTAAAACAAAATATAGCTAAGATCGGGGAGAATATAGTAATCAAAAGATTTGCAAGATTTGTTCTCGGGGAAGAAAGTTAGCAGAGGATGGTGAAACTAAAATATAACAGGGTTTTATTAAAAATCAGCGGGGAAGCTTTGCTGGGTAAATCAAAATATGGTATAGACCCTGAAGTAATGGAAGATATTGCCAGCCAAATCAAGGAAGTAGTTGAAATGAATGCAGAAATAGCCATAGTGATAGGAGGAGGCAATTTCTGGAGAGGAGTTTCTGCAAATGCCAGAGTGATGGACAGGGCTACAGCTGATTACATTGGTATGCTTGCAACTATTATGAATGCATTGGGACTTCAGGGAGTTCTGGAGAAAAAAGGAGTTCCAAGCAGGGTCCAGACCTCTATTTCCATGCAGGAGGTTGCGGAACCATTTATAAGAAGGAGAGCTGTAAGGCACCTTGAAAAAAAGAGGGTTGTAATATTTGCAGGAGGAACAGGAAATCCTTATTTTACAACTGACACAGCAGCAGCGCTCAGGGCACTTGAAGTAAATGCACAGATAATTTTCAAAGCTACCAAAGTGGATGGAGTGTACGATAAGGATCCTATAAAACACAAGGATGCGAAAAAATTTGATAAACTTACTTTTTTGGATGTAATCAAGAAAAATTTAAGGATACTGGACTCCACAGCTACTTCTCTATGCATGGAAAATAATTTACCAATTATAGTTTTTAATATTACCAAACCAGGAAATATAAAAGGTGCTATAATTGGAAAAAAGATTGGCACCTTAATTACAAAGGGGTGAGTGAAATTAAAGATAAATTACTTTTAGATGCAGAAAAAAAGATGGAGCTATCGGTTGAAAAAACACAACATGAATTTAATACCATAAGAACAGGCAGAGCATCTGTTTTTTTGTTAGACAGGATTTATATTGATTATTATGGCAACAAAACTCCTTTGAAACATATTGCAGGCATAGCTATACCTGAACCAAGGTCTATAGTAATATCACCTTATGAACCAAAATTTTTAAAAGAAATTGAAAAACAAATTTTAATTTCTGATTTAGGGATTACTCCCAGTAACGATGGAAAAGTTATAAGGCTTGCTGTCCCTCCCTTAAATGAGGAGAGAAGAATGGAATTGGTAAAAATGGTAAGGAAAATCTCTGAAGATGGAAGAGTGGCAATAAGGAATATCAGAAGAGAAAAAAATGATGAGTTAAGGAAAATGAAAGAAAAAAGTGAAATTACCGAAGATGATCTAAGAGATTTTCAAAAACAGGTTCAGGAGCTTACAGACAGGTGTATAGGCGAAATTGACAAATCCTTATCTCAAAAAGAAAAGGAAATTATGGAAGTGTAGGTAGCTACATTGGACTCTACTTCTTCTCTAAAAGCTTCTATAGAAATTCCAACTATTAAAGAACTTCAGAAAAAAAATATACCGGCTCATGTGGCAATTATTATGGATGGAAACGGGAGATGGGCAAAAAAGAGGAAACTGCCAAGGATTGCCGGTCATAGAGCCGGAGTCAAGGCACTAATAAGTGTGGTTGAGACATGTGTAGAATTGGGGATAAAATTTTTAACTGTGTACTCATTTTCAATCGAAAATTGGCAAAGGCCTCAAGAAGAAGTTAAAGGTTTGATGAGATTATTCAGGAGAGCAATAAGTGAGCAACTGGATGCTTTAAGCAAAAATGGAGTCAAGCTGAAGCTTATTGGCAGTGAAGAATCAATTCCATCTGAAGTTTTTAAATCTTTTAAAGATGCAGAACACAGAACTAAAGATAATAAAAAGCTTACTCTTAATATAGCTTTTAATTATGGGTCAAGACAGGAAATAGTAAATGCAGTAAAAAGAATATGTGATAATGTTAAAAAAAATAAACTCAAAGTAGAAGAGTTGGATGAAAATATTTTATCAAGTTTTTTGTATACAGGAAAAATTCCTGACCCTGATTTATTGATAAGAACAAGCGGAGAGTTAAGGATAAGTAATTTTTTGCTCTGGCAGATTGCCTACACAGAGCTCTATTTTACAAAGACGCTCTGGCCTGATTTTAGAAGGGAACAATTTTTAGGAGCAATACATAATTACCAACGAAGAAATAGAAGATTTGGCAATCTGTAATTAGTCTTATGGAAAACTTAAATGTTATTTTTCAATATATTTTAGCTATATTAGGATTTTCATTAATAATACTTGTACACGAATTTGGCCATTTTTTATTTGCAAAAATTAGTGGCGTTCATGTAGAAGAATTTTTTATTGGTCTGGGGCCAAAACTCCTGAAGTTTAAATCAAGAAGTGGAACTACTTATGGAATCAGCGCAATCCCGGTTGGTGGATACAACAAGATATTAGGTTTAGAGCGGAATGAAAAAATTCCTGAAGATAAAAAAAACAGAGCTTTTAATACTAAACCATTCCACAAAAAAATGATGATCATTATTGGTGGAGTTAGCATGAATGCAGTGCTTGCCGTAATTTTAATCGGTATTTTTCTAAGTATGGGGGCATTTGCTCTTACAAACAGTATTGAATACGTACAACCGGGTTCACCTGCAGAAATATATGGCTTTGAAGTTGGAGACAAAGTTGTTGCTTTAAATGAGGAAAAAATTGAAAGCTGGGAAGAATTTGCAAGTTTAACCAAGAGCCATCCCGGAGAAATGGTAACTTATACCGTTATTCGTGATGGTAAAGAGTTAAAAATAAAAACAGAACTGGATAATGTAAACGGGGAAGGTTTTTTAGGTATAAGTCCTGCAGCTGTCAAGAAGGAAATGAGTTTTTTTGGAATAGTAAAAGAAAGCTTTGTCATGACATGGGAAATCAGTAAATCTTATGCAAATCTGTTTCTTATGTTACTTTCCGGAAAGTTGTCCTTTACGGAAGCGAGGCCCGTTTCTCCAATTGGAGTAATAAGCATATTCCAGCAGTCAGCTTCAATGGGGCTTCAGAATTTTATATTATTTGTGGCTCTGGTTTCCCTGATGCTGACTTTTGGCAATCTAATTCCTATTCTTCCTCTGGATGGAGGTCACATAGTTGTATTGCTGATAGAGGCTGTAAGAAGAAAATCAGTTTCAGAGAAGTTTTTAGAAATATATAGTAAAATAGGTATAGCTATTATAATTTGTTTGCTGGCCATGGGCTTTATTTTTGATATAATAAGTCCGTTTAATCTTCAAAATATGTAAAGAAAATCTTTAAGGTGCTAATAAAGAGAAAAAAAACCAGGGTTATAAAAGTAGGCAATTTAAAAATAGGAGGAGACAATCCTGTTGCAGTTCAGTCTATGGTAAAAAATAAATTAGAAGACCCTGATAAATTAAAAGATGAAATCAGTGAACTTGTAAGTAATGGATGTGAGCTGATAAGGGCTGCTGTTCCTGAAAAAAGATCTGTAAGTTACTTAAAATCATTAATAAAAAATGGAGTATGCCCTATTCCGATAGTGGCTGATATCCAATTTGATTTCAGACTGGCTCTTGATTGCATTGATGCAGGAGTAGATTGTGTGCGAATAAATCCGGGCAATATCGGGGGTGCCGATAAGGTTGCCAAAGTTATAGAGAAAGCCAAACAAAAAGAGATAGCTATTAGGATCGGAGTTAATTCTGGCTCAATAAGTAAAAATATTTTAAGAAAAAATAATGGAAATAAAATAGATTCTGTAGTAGAAAGTGTGTTAGACAGTGTAAGATTATTTGAAAAATGTAAGTTTTATAATTTTAAAATATCCGCGAAAGCATCTTCGGTAATAGATACAATTAATATATATGAAATATTGTCAAAAAAAGTTGACTACCCGCTGCATCTGGGGATAACTGAAGCAGGTCCCCTGTTTAGAGGAAGTATAAAATCTTCGGTAGGTCTGGGGATACTCCTGTCAAAAGGCATAGGTGACACTATAAGAGTTTCTTTGACCGGAGGATCTGTAGAAGAGGTTAAGGCTGCATATATTATTTTAAACAGCTTAAATTTAAGAAAAGTAGGAGTAGATATTGTATCATGCCCTACCTGTGGGAGGACCACTGTAAATTTAGAACAGGTTGTAGCTAAGATTGAGGCGCTTACTGAAGGGGTTAAAAAAAATTTAAAATTAGCGGTTATGGGTTGTATTGTAAATGGCCCTGGTGAGGCAAAAGATGCAGATTTAGGAATAGCATTTGGAAAAGAAAGGGCAGCAATATTTGTAAAGGGAAAAGTAGTGCGGAGGGTGCGCAAAGACATAGTTTTGGAAGAGTTTGTAAAAGAATTTAAAAAGAATCTTTAATTAATTAATAGAATAGGAGACTTTAGTTGAGATATTCAGAATATTTTATACCTACCTTAAAAGAAGAACCTGTTGAATCAGAACTGGCGAGTCATTCATTATGCCTTAGGGCCGGGCTTGTAAGAAAAATTGCATCTGGAATATATTCATTCCTGCCACTGGGCTTTAAAATTTTAAAAAAGATAGAAAATATAATCAGGGAAGAGATGAATAAGACAGGAGCCATTGAACTGCTTCTTCCTGTTATACAGCCCTCAAATTTATGGGTTAAGTCTGAAAGATGGGATGAGTATGGACCTGAAATGTTCAGGCTAAAGGATAGAGGCGGAAGGGATTTTTGTTTGGGCCCCACGCATGAGGAACTGGTCACATATTTAGCATATTTAGATATAAAATCCTATAAAGATTTGCCAATAAATCTGTATCAGATTCAAGTTAAGTTTAGAGATGAAATCAGGCCAAGGCATGGGCTGCTTAGAGCCCGGGAATTTATAATGAAGGATGCTTATAGTTTCTGTGAAAACGAGAAAGATTCAGATGAGATATACAAAAAGATGCACAAAGCTTACTCAAGCATACTTGAAAGAATTGGGCTTGAATTTAAAGTTGTGGAGGCAGATACCGGGCTTATTGGTGGAAAATATTCCCATGAATTTATGGTTTTAGCAAAAAACGGAGAAGAGCAGTTAGTGTATTGTCCTGGTTGCAATTACTCTGCTAACTTTGAGGTGTCAAAATTTACATATAAGGAAGCTAATGGTAAGGGTAAAAACCCTGAAAGCTGCCAGGAGATTGAAGAAGTGCACACGCCAGGTGTAACCAGTATAGAGGAACTGGTGAAATTTTTGAAAATACCTGTAAATAATGCAGTTAAGACTATATTGTTAAGTGATAAAAACAATAAAATTTATGCAGTACTCTTAAGTGGAGACAGGGAGCTAAGTATAGGTAAATTAGAAAAATTTCTAAACTTAGATTTGGAAATGGCAAATGATGAAAAACTTACAGGTGATTTAAGTATTGGTTATGTGGGCCCTGTTAATATAAAAAATTCAATTGAGATATATGCAGATAATTCAATAAGAAATAAGTCCAATTTTGTTGTTGGAGCCAATAGGAAAAATTATCATTTTAAAAATGTTAATTACCCAAGAGATTTTACTGTTAAGAACTGGGGAGACTTTGCCAATCCAATGCAGGGCGACAAATGTATAAACTGCGGCAGTGAGCTGAAATTTGAAAAAGGTATTGAAGCAGGACACATATTTAAACTTGGTAAAAAGTATAGTGAAAAATTAGGCGCCAGATTTTTGGATAGGAACGGAAACTTAAAGCCTTGCATTATGGGATGCTACGGAATAGGGGTCAGCAGAATATTGGCAGCTGCAATAGAGCAGCTGCATGATGACAGGGGAATAACCTGGCCCTCTTCAATTGCTCCGTTTTTGGTTAATTTGATAACCACAAATGTCAGGGACAAGCAGCTGTTGGATGCAGCAGAAAATGTATATGATGTCTTAGAAAAAATGGGAGTTGAAGTATTGTATGATGACAGGGACACGAGCGCTGGCATTAAATTTAAGGATTCAGATTTAATTGGAATCCCAATTCGATTTATTATAGGCAAGAAGTTTTTAGAGGGAAAGAAGATCGATGTGGAGTACAGAAAAAACTGCAGCAGAACCGAAATAGACATAGAAGATATAAAAATGTTTATTGAAGATTTTATAAATAGAGATGACTTCTAATTCACGATACTTATTTGTTATTGCTAACTTAAGCAGCAGTTCATATTTTTTTCTTCAGCACCGACCCTTTTAAGTTGATGAATAAAGAAACAAAAAATCAATACCAAAAAATAGAAGGAGTTTTGGAAAGGATAGTTTTTAAAAATCCTGAGAATAACTATATGGTCGGGAAATTGAGGATGGAAGATAAAGATAAACTGGTAACCATAATAGGCAATGTTTTTGAAATCAAATGTGGTGAAAAAATTGAGGCAACCGGTAGATGGGTCTTTAACAAAAAATATGGTGAGCAATTCGAGATTGAAAGTATTAGCACTTCAGTTCCGACAACGATTGTGGGAATAGAAAAATATTTAGGGTCAGGCCTAATAAAAGGTGTGGGACCTGTGATGGCTAAGAGGATAGTATCACATTTTAAGCTAAATACTGTGGACATACTGGATAATGAACCCGAAAGATTATCCGAAATAAATGGGTTTGGTAAAAGAAGAATAAAAATAATATCGGAAGAGTGGGGAAAGCATAAAGACATCAGGGAAGTAATGATTTTTCTTCAGTCTTATGGAATAAGCAATCGTTATGCTGCTAAAATTTACAACAACTATGGTAAAAATTCTGTAAATATTATAAAGACAAATCCTTACAGGCTGGCTGAAGATATTTTTGGAATTGGATTCAAAACTGCTGACAGGATAGCAAGGAATGCAGGCATAAAAAAAGACTCTATATTTAGGATTAAGGCAGGGGTTATTCACCTGCTTCGTGAATCTGAAGACAGGGGCCACTGCTACTGTCCGTATGAGAATTTCCTGGAAATTGTAGTAAATTTTCTTGAAGTGGAATTAGGCAAAGTCGTATGTGCGCTGAATGAATTGGAAAATGAAAACAAAATATGCATTGTTAAAGACAGCGACAGAAAAGTTTATTTAAAAAGCACATATGATGCTGAGAAATATGTATGTAAAAAATTACTAAAAATAATTGATTACAGCAAAGGATCTGCTGAAGAGAGTGGCGACAAAAACAAAAATGAAAATATTCATAAGATAATTGAAAGATTATCCTATGAGGCTAAAATTATCCTTGACAGTGTTCAGATTGAAGCAATAAAAAAAGCAGTAACAGAAAAGCTTCTTGTAATAACCGGAAGTCCCGGAACAGGAAAAAGTACTATTTTAAATTTTGTCATAAAAATTTTTGAAAAGGAAAATAAGAAGATAGCAATAGCTGCTCCGACCGGAAGAGCTGCCAAGAGATTGAGCGAGACAACTGGCAGGGAAGCTAAGACCATTCACAGGCTTCTGGAATATAATCCAAAACTAAATAAATTTATAAAAAATGAAAAGAATCCTCTTTCTGCAGATGTTGTAATAATTGATGAAGCATCTATGCTTGACATAGTGCTGGTAAAAAATTTGTTAAAGGCTGTGATGGAAAAGGCGAAATTAATTTTCGTGGGCGACATAGACCAGCTGCCTTCTGTGGGACCGGGAAATGTTTTAAGTGACATGATAAGCTCAAAAATGCTTTCTGTAATTAAACTTGAAAAAATATACAGGCAGGACGGAAGAAGTTTGATAATTCACAATGCGCACAAAGTTAGGGATGGCTGTTTCCCTTATATAGGAAAGCCAAAGTATGAGGACTTTTATTTTATTGAAAAGATAGATCCAAACGAGGTAATTGATTTAGTCCTGCATTTGGTTACCAAAAGAATACCGGAGAGCTTTAACTATGATCCCTTACTGGATATACAGGTACTTGTTCCAACGAATAAAGGGATAGTAGGAGTAAATAATCTTAACGTTAAGATACAGGACAGCCTTAATGCAAGCAGTTTAAAAGTAATAAGCGGAGCTGCTGAATTCAGGCTAAATGATAAAGTAATCCAGTTAAAAAATAATTATGGAAAAGATGTTTATAATGGTGACATAGGGTTTATAAAAAATATAAATCTTGAGATGGATGAAATGCAAATTAATTTTGAAGGGAGAACCGTATCGTATAATTTTTATGAATTAGATGAAATAAGTTTATCGTATGCAATTACTATTCACAAGTCGCAGGGTTCTGAGTTTAAATGCGTAGTCATACCAATTTTAACCTCGCATTACATGCTTCTTCAGAGAAACCTGCTTTATACTGCTATAACAAGGGCAAAAGAGCTTGCAGTTATTGTTGGCAGCAAAAAAGCAATAGGAATGGCAGTAAACAGAAGTATGGTTGAAAACAGGCATACAAGTCTAAAGGAATTACTTAGAAATTCATAGCAGTGCATGAAGCAATTCGAGGTATTGAAATATTTTCATTTTATGATATACTCTTAGAGAAATTTTAATGTAAATAGTTTAAAGATGATGGTGGGCTTGACCCACTATTTTTATTGTTTAGCTTAATTATTATAAACAAATAGGTGGTTTAGTTGAATAGAAAGTTAATTGCAGCGTTAAAAGAACTTGAAAAAGAAAAAGGAATAAAAGCAGAAACTATAATTGAAGCACTTGAGTTTGCTCTAAAATCAGCCTATGGGAAAAATTATGATGTTGATTATGAAAGCAGAGTAGCTATAAATACAAAAACAGGTGAAATAAAAGTATATAAAATTTTGGAGGGAAACAGTGACAGCGGGGAAAGTACGAGTGAAGTAGAAGTAACCCCGGATGATTTTGGCAGAATTGCCGCACAAACTGCTAAACAAGTTATAAGGCAAAGAATTCAAGAAGCAGAACGTGAAGTTTTGTATGAAGAATTTAAGGATAGACATGGCGACATGGTGACAGGTATTATACAGCAAAGTGATGCAAGGTATACTTTAGTTGATCTTGGCAGAGTAGAAGCGCTGCTTCCGAGACATGAGCAGGTTCCAAGGGAAAGATACAAGCATGGAGATAGGATCAAGTGTTATATTTCTGATATTAGAAAAACAACAAAAGGTCCGCAGGTAATAGTTTCAAGAACCCACACAGGGTTAATTAAAAGATTGTTTGAACTGGAGGTCCCTGAAATATCTGAGGGTGTAGTGGAAATAAAAAATATTGCAAGGGAAGCAGGATACAGAACCAAGGTTGCAGTTAGTTCTAACGATAAAAATGTTGATCCTGTCGGTGCCTGTGTTGGTCCCAAGGGGTCCAGAGTAAGAATGATAGTAGATGAATTATGGGGAGAGAAAATAGATATAGTTGAATACAAAGATAATGCGGAAGAATTTATTAAAAATTCTCTTAGCCCTGCCAGGGTGGTAAAAGTACTTTTAGATGAGGGAGAAAGATTTGCGCTGGTTGTAGTTTCTAATGATCAGCTGTCCTTAGCAATAGGTAAAGAGGGCCAGAATGCAAGATTAGCCGCAAAATTAACAGGTTGGAAGATTGATATAAAGAGTGAGGCCCAATACGAAGAAGAACTGGAAGAAATGAGGGCCGAAAGAGAAAAAAGAAAAGAGAAAACGGAAAAATGAGTCTTATTAGAATTTATAAAATAGCTAAAAAATATAATTTACCCTCAGGAAAAGTTGTAGAGATATGCAACAGCCTTGGCATGGAGGTTAAAAATTATATGTCTTCTGTTAGCACTGAACAGGAAAAGGAAATAGTAAAAGTTATAAATAAAGTGAAATCACAGAAAGCACCCAAGCTAAAGTCTGGAAAAAAAGTAAAAGAAAAATCCGGCATAAATGTTAAAGTAGAATCCAAGGTAAAATCAGAATTAAAGGCTGTCAGGAAAAAGGTAGAAAAAATTAAGAAAATAGCTAAAAAAGGCATAAAGGGAGAGATAAAGATAAAATCTACGGGAAAACCTGAAAAAGAAATTAAAGCAGGACCCAAAGATAGGGATGTGGCTAAACCTGGCACGGAGGTTAGAAAGAAAAATGATTGGGAAGAGAAAAAGGAAATAAACATACGAAGAGTGCTGGGAATGGAATTAGATAAAGAAGAAAAAGACGGAGGCCGCAGAATTAGGGTAGCTTTGAGAAAGAAAGCCTTACCGGGGAAAAAAGATAAAGACGAAAAAGAAGCAAAAAATGGCACAAAAGGTGAAAAACCTTCCAAAGTAACCGTGGAAAGACCAAGCATAAAGAAAGTCGTAGAACTCCCGGAAACTGTAACCGTAAAACAACTTTCAGAGAAAATAAGCGTATCTTCAAGTGAATTAATCCAGATCTTGTTTAATGTTGGCGAGTTGGTCACTATTAACCAAAACTTGAATAAAGATTTAATTGAAATTTTATCTCATGAATACAATTTTAAATATAATATTGTAGGATTCAAAAATGAATCAAATGAAATTTCCAGAGATTCAGAAGAAGATCTAGTGGAGAGGGCACCAATTGTTACAATTATGGGCCATGTAGATCATGGAAAAACAACACTGCTTGATGCTATTAGAGAAACAAATGTGGCTGTGGGTGAAGTAGGAGGCATAACACAGCACATAGGCGCTTATCAGGTGGAATATAATAAGAGAAAAATAACTTTTATAGATACTCCCGGTCACGAAGCATTTACTTCAATGAGGGCAAGGGGAGCAAAAGTAACAGATATTGCAGTAATAGTTATTGCCGCGGATGACGGAATTATGCCACAAACTGTAGAAGCCATAAATCATGCAAAAGAGGCAGGCGTGCCAATTATAGTAGCCATAAATAAAATTGACTTGCCAGACTCTGACCCTGAAAAAATAAAGAAAGAGTTGACTAAATACGAGCTGGTTACTGAAGAGTGGGGCGGGGATACAATATGTATAGAGTTGTCAGCTAAGAATAAAACCAACATAAAAGA
Source organism: uncultured Actinomycetota bacterium (assembly GCA_964392345.1). GTDB lineage: Bacteria > Actinomycetota > Humimicrobiia > Humimicrobiales > Humimicrobiaceae > JAUVXY01. The sequence continues at coordinate 9,374 of CAYMPQ010000018.1, read as the reverse complement.
GCTGCTGGAAATGATACTGCTGGTTGCAGACATAAATGAGATAAAAGGAAACCCAAATGCAGATGGAAGCGGGATAATTATAGAGTCAAAGATGGATAAAGGCATAGGTCCGGTAGGAACAATTATTGTAAAAAGAGGGTCCATAAATGTCGGAGATTTCTTTGTTACAGGTAATTCATGCGGCAAGGTAAGATTGCTGAGAGACGAAAAAGGAAAAAGCATTAAAAAAGCAGGTTTATCAAAACCAGTTAAAATATCAGGGTTTTCGATTGTTCCTAAAGCCGGGGATAAATTTTTTGTAGTTAAAAATGAGAAGGTAGCCAAGGAGTTAATAAGCAGGATAAATTATGATAAAAGGATAGCAAAAATACAAGGAATCAGAAGGCCCGTAACCCTTGAAGAATTATCAGAAATATCAAAAGAAGAAAAAATAAAAAAATTAAGGATAGTTTTAAAAGCAGATACAAATGGATCCCTGGATGCTGTAGAGCAGGCATTAAGCGGAATAGAAGAAGAAAATGTAAAGATTGAAATAATACACAAAGCTGTAGGAGCCATATCCAGCACTGATATAATGCTGGCTTCTGCTTCTAATGCAATAGTTATAGGCTTTGGAGTTGTTCAAATTGCAGATGCAAAGATACTCGCAAAAGAAGAAAAAATAGATGTAAAGACATATAACATTATTTATAAATTAATTGATGACATTAAGCTTGCATTTAAAGGTTTGCTTGAGCCAAAGATACAAAAAGTGGAAAAGGGTAAAATTGAAGTTAGGGAAATATTCACTATGCCTAAAGTCGGAGTCATTGCCGGCTGTTATGTTGCTGAAGGCGCGGCAGAGAGAAATGATAAGGCCAGGCTGGTAAGAGATGGAAAGATAATCCATGAAGGTAAAATTTTATCTTTGCATAGATACAAAAAAGATGTTAAAAAAGTTGCTGCCGGCTATGAGTGCGGGGTAAGGATAGAAAATTATCAGGATATAAACAAAGGCGATATTGTAGAGGTATATGAAGAAAAAGAAATTCTTTAGCGGTGGATTTACTTATGGACAAAATAAAAAGAATGGAAATAGATCTACAAAGAGAAATAAGTTTTATAGTAAATACGAAAGTGAAGGATCCAAGAATTGGATTTGTAACTATAACCAGTGTTGAACTTTCACACGATTATAGCTGGTTAAATGTTTTTGTCAGCATTATGGGTGAAGAGAAAAAAATACATGACAGTATGCAGGGTCTTAACCAATGCAAAGGCTTCATTAAAAGAAACCTAAAGGAACGAATAAAATTAAGAAGCATGCCAAAGATAAATTTTGTGTACGACAACTCAGTTGACAGGGGAATTAGGATAACTAAGATTTTAGAGAAATTAGACAAAGATAGAAATCGTTAATACGTAAGGAATATAATTGAACTTGGACAAGTTATTTGACAGGTTATCAGACACCATTTCTAAAAGTGATGATTTTTTATTGATAACCCATGCATTCCCTGACGGAGATGCCATGGGCTCAATAGTAGCGGTGTATGATGTAATAAGCAATTTAAAAAAAAATGTATTTATGGTCTGCAACAGCGAAATTCCATACCAATATAAATTTCTGCCTCATGCTGGAATCATAAAAAGAAATTTGGATGATATAAACTTAAGCAGTAAAAGATATATAAGCATCTGTCTTGACAGTGCTGACAGGGATAGGATTAATCTGGATTTCAACAAATTAAGGGAATATTCAAAAAAAATAATAAATATAGACCATCATCAGGGTAACACTAATTTTGGGGATATAAATATAGTAGTCCCTGAAAAATCGGCTACATCAGAAATAATATACAACATAATAATCAGGGATTTTAAAAAAAGCTTAAACCACAGAGTAGCCCTTGGCTTGTATGTTGGGATACTTACAGATACTGGCAAATTTCAATATTCCAATACTTCACCTTCGGTACACAGAATAGTCGGTCATTTAATGGAGTACGATATAAGTGCTTCTGAAGTATTTAATAATATTTATGAAAAAGAACCATACAACAGGTTTAAGCTGCTGCAGCTGGTTTTAAGAAGAGTTAAGTTGTTGAAGGCGGAAAAGTTAGTCTATTCTTACATACTGCAGAAGGATTTTAAGACGCTTAATTTACCTTTTTCATCCAGTGATGGGATAATTGAAGTTATAAGAAGTGTAAAAGATGCAAAAATTACAGCATTATTTAAGCAGGTAGGCAGTGATGAATTTAAAGTCAGCCTTCGGTCCTCGGACAGCAGTGTAGATGTCGCAAAAATAGCAAGTTTATTTGGCGGGGGCGGTCATAAAATGGCTTCGGCATATTCTGAGGATGACAAGCTAAAAAATGTAATTTCAAAATTAGTAAGTGCTGTAAGAGACAGGCAGGATGACAAAAATGATTAGCAGCGTAAAGTCAAAATTATTTGAAAATTTTAATGGAGTTTTACTGATTAACAAGTCCTCTCATATAACTTCATATGGCATTATAAGGGAGATAAAAAAAATTTTTTTTTAAGAAAAATAGGCCACGCAGGAACGCTTGACCCACTTGCTGAAGGCCTGTTAATTATTCTTCTAAATAAGGCTACCAAGCTATCCTATTATTTTTTATCCATGGATAAGGAGTATGTATCCGAGTTTAAGCTTGGTGTTGTCACAGAAACCTGGGATTTGGATGGAAGGATCGTAGAAAGTAAAAAAATTAAAAATCTAAATGCTGCTGATACAGCAAAAAAGCTTTCCAGTTTAATTGGTGAGTACAGGCAGGTGCCTCCAATATATTCTGCTATTAAATACAAAGGAAAGCCGCTGTATTATTATGCAAGGAAAGGCAAGAAGGTAAAAGTAGAACCGAGACTGGTTAAAATTAATAATATTGACATGTTATCATTAGCAGGCGACATACTTACAGTTAAAATTAATTGCAGTTCAGGCACCTACATCAGGTCCATAGCTAACGAAGTTGGTAAAATGCTTGGTTGCGGGGCAGCTGTCAAAAGTTTAACAAGAACTAAAATTGGAACTTTTAATGTTAAAAATAGTGTTAAGTTGAAGGATTTTATAAATGAAAAATTTGATGGTGGGGAGTTTTACAAAAAATCTTTTTTTATTTCTTTAGAAGAAGTATTGCATGATAACCAGGATATATATATAAAGGACGAATATAAAAAAATGGTAAAGAATGGACAGCCTGTATCCAAAATAATGATTGACAATAGTAAAATTAAAAATCGCATAGTTTTAAAAAAAGGAGAGCTGGTAAAAATAAAAGATACAGATGGTAAATTGGTAGCAATACATGAAATTTTTAGTGAAACTGATTATAAAAAATGTTTTAATGGATACATGAAATTGACAAAAAGTATCATTGTTTGTTGATGGGCTGTAAGCATTTTATATTTTTCATTAAGCAAAAAGAGTTATGGAAAATATATAATTGAAAGGTGCAGTATTTGGCTAAACTAATTCGATTAGAGGGTATAACCGAAGATTATTTTAAAGGGGAAAGTTCTATTATTGTAATCGGAGCCTTTGACGGAGTTCACCTTGGGCACAAAAAAATAATAGAACAGTGTATAAAAAGAGCAAAAGAAGTAAAAGGCATCAGCATTGTCTTAACTTTTGAAGATCATCCACTTAATATAATAAAAGGTAGGATTCATAAAAAACTCATCATTTCTTTTGAAGATAAAATTAAGTTAATAAAAAGGTTGGGAGTCGATTTTGTAGTAACTGTTAAGTTTGATAAAAAATTTTCGGTGTTAGAGCCAGAGCAGTTTTGCAAAGAAATATTAACAAATAGATTTCACGCAAGAGAAATATTTATTGGGGAAGGGTTCCGTTTTGGCCGGGATAGAAAAGGGAACGGAATTTTTTTAAAAAATTATTTTGCTCCTCTGGGAACAAAAGTTAATATAGTTTCTCTTTATAAAGTGGGCGGAGTTCCAGCGTCAAGCACTGCCGTAAGGGAATACTTTTTGGAAGGTGATCTGGAAAAAGTTAACTTAATTCTTGGGAGATGTCCTTATGTTGCAGGTACAGTTACCAAGGCTTCAGGTAGAGGTAGAAAGCTGGGATTTCCAACAGCAAATATTGGTGTACCTAAAATTTTTGTAATTCCAAAGGATGGAGTCTATCTTGGCAGGGTAAAAATAAGCGGAAGCAGCAAAAAACTGCCAGCTCTTGTAAATATTGGCGATAATCCTACTTTCGGTAATAATAAAAAGTGGATCGAAGCTTTTATAATTAATTTTAATGAGAATATATATGGCAAAAAAATAAAAATTTATTTTTTAAAAAGACTCAGGGATGAAATTATGTTTGGCAGTGAGGATGAACTGGTTGCACAGATTAAAATAGACTTAGAAAATGCTGTCAAATATTTTAAACTAAATTGTATACGGGATGAATGAGATTGTAATTACAGGCCAGTTGTGATAAATTATTTAGAGATTTAAAAGTGGGAGGTGTAAGTTAAAATTGGGTTTAGTTAAGGAAGATAAAAGAGATATAATTAATAAGTTTAAGGCTCATGAGGATGATACTGGTTCAACGGAAGTTCAGGTAGCAATACTTACTTCAAAGATCAACATGCTAAATGAACATTTGAAGAAAAATAAAAAAGATCATCATTCAAGAAGAGGGCTGGTAATGATGGTAGGCTCGAGAAAGAGGCTTTTGGGATATCTGAAGAACAATGATATTGGCAGATACAAGGATTTAATCAAAAAGCTTGGCTTGAGAAAATAATAATAGCGAAGGAAGAGATGAAACGAGAAAGGATGTATTGATAGGTGGAAGACAATTTAGATAATGTAGAAAAAAGTTGTGAAGTTGAGATTGGCGAGAAAAAAATAATATTTAGTACAGGGAAATTAACGAAACAGGCGAATGGCTCTGTAATGGTCAGATCTGGAAGCAGCGGAGTTTTAGTTACTGCAGTTATGAGTGAAAGCCCGAGAGAAGGACTGGATTTTTTACCATTAGTAGTTGATGTTGAAGAAAGAATGTACGCAGCAGGTAAAATACCAGGAGGGTTTTTTAAAAGAGAAGGGAGAGCCAGTGATAAAGCTATTCTCATATCACGGCTAACTGATAGATCTCTAAGACCCTTGTTTGATAAGAATATAAGGAATGAGGTTCAGGTTATAGGCACCATTGTTTCAGTTGATCAGGTGAACCCTTATGATGTTTTAATGTTAAATGGTGCTTCAATGGCTCTTTATATATCTGATATACCTTTTGATGAGCCAATTGCAGCAGTGAGAGTATCTAAGGTAGGCGAAAAATGGATTTTTAATCCTACTTATGAGGATGTAAACAAGAGTATTATAGATATTGTTATTGCGGGGACAGAAAATGCAATACTGATGGTAGAAGCTGGCGGCAATGAGGCAAGTGAAGGCATAGTTATAGAAGCCATTGAAAAAGCTCATCCGGAGATTAAAAAAATTATAAATGTTCAGAAAGAATTTAAGGAAAAAGTAGGCAAGAAGAAAGAAGAAGTAGCCAGGTTTGAATTAAATAATGAAGTTGCCGAAAAGGTAAAAGAACTAGCTTCAGCCAGGATACAGAAAGTAATAGACTCTATAGTAAAACATGCAAACGAGGGCAGCATGGAGCAGCTGCTTGAAGGCAGCAAGAGGGGCTATCTGCAGGATGAGATGCAAATAATTAAAAAAGAAGTAATAGAAGCAGTTGAAGAAGAATTTCCAGAAGATAGGGAAAGTATAATAGTAAGCCTCAAGGAAATAGAGAGGGAACTAGTAAGAGAGATGGTGCTGAGCAAGAAATTAAGGCCTGATGGGAGAAAACCTGATGAAATTAGAAAAATTAGTTGTGAGGTTGGACTGTTTCCTGACACAACGCATGGAACAGGACTCTTTACAAGGGGAAGAACGCAAGCACTCACAATTTTAGCCCTGGGTTCCATAAAAGAAGCTCAAAGGATAGATAGCCTTGAAGTGGAAGAATTTAAAAGATTTATTCATCATTATAATTTTCCGCCATATTCTACTGGAGAAACAGGATTTATGAGGGGCCCAAAAAGAAGAGAAATTGGCCATGGTGCTCTGGCTGAGAGAGCATTAAAGCCGGTGATACCAGAGGAAAGTGAATTTCCTTATTCGCTAAGGCTGGTGTCGGAAGTTTTAGAGTCCAATGGTTCAACGTCAATGGCAAGTGTATGTGGAAGCACACTGGCACTGATGGATGCAGGAGTTCCAATATCAAATCCCGTGTCCGGTATAGCAATGGGGCTGATAAAAGGCAGGGACGATGATTTTGTAGTGTTGTCTGATATACAGGGAGTAGAAGATTTTTATGGTGATATGGACTTCAAAGTAGCTGGAACAAAAAATGGCATAACTGCCCTGCAGATGGATATTAAAATAAAGGGAATAAGCATAAATATTTTAAAAGAAGCGCTTCACAGAGCCAATGAAGGCAGGCTGTATATTCTTGGTAAGATGCTTGAAACAATTCAGAATCCAAGAGAACATCTTTCAAAAAGTGCTCCAAAAATAACGATATTTAAAATTCCGAGGGAAAAGATAGGAGAAGTCATCGGCCCAGGGGGCAGAAATGTTAAAAGCATTAAAGAAGAGTTTAAACTTGATGAAATTGAAATATATGATTTTGAAGGTTCGGGAATGGTTTCAATTACTTCTTCTAATGACAAAAATGTTGAGCTTGCAAGAAAAAGAATTGAGGCTGTTTTAAAAGATATTGATGATATTGAAGAAGGAGAAGAATTTTTGGGAACAGTGGTAGGAATAACAAAATTTGGAGCTTTTATTAATTTAATTCCTGGCTTGGACGGGCTTCTTCATATATCTAAAATATCTGATAAAAGAATTAGCAGGGTTGAGGATGTATTAAATCTTGGTGACAAAATAATGGTAAAAGTATTAAGTATAGATAAGAGAGCTAAAAAGATATCATTAGAAAGAGTTGATATTTAGTAATTCTTTTAGCAGCGAGGTAGATTATAAAATAGGCTTTTTGAGTAATTTAAAGTTTGATAAATATGAGATAACAGAGCTTGATTGCGGGCTAAGAATAGTCAGCGAGTATATCCCTTACTTCAGGTCAATTTCATTGGGAATCTGGATAGGTACGGGTTCTCGATGTGAAAACAGCAGTATCAGCGGTATAACCCATCTTATAGAACATCTTCTGTTTAAGGGAACTAAAAAGAGGAGCTATAAGGATATAGCTATTGCTTTTGACTCTGTTGGAGCTGAATTTAATGCTTTCACGGATAAAGAAAATACCTGCGTGTATGCAGATTTTATTGACACTCATTTGCAACAATGCCTGGAGCTGTTAGTTGATATTGTATTGAATCCTTCTTTTCTACCAGAAAATATAAAAACAGAAAAGAAAATCATTTTTGAAGAAATAAAGATGTCCAAAGACAACCCTTCCGATAATGTGTTTAATCATTTTTATAAGGTAATTTTAAACGGACATCCGCTAAGCCTTCCTGTTCTGGGCAACAGAAAATCTCTGGGCAGCATAAGTAATTCTACTATATGGGATTTTTATAAAAAAATTATGTTAAGTAATATTGTAATATCGGCAGCAGGAAATATAAAACACAAAGATCTGGTTAGTGCTGTAAAAGAGAATATTTACAATGCAGAGAGTAAAAACAAAAAATATTGTAATTATTATGATATAAAAGAACCGGAATCAAGAAGTATCAAAAAAATATATACAAGCAAGACAAAAGCTGTTCATATATGCTATGGTGGGTTGGGCTGCAGGCGGAATAGTATTGATAAATATCCACTTTCAATATTTACCAATATACTTGGCGGCAGCATGAGCAGCAGACTTTTCCAAAAAGTCAGAGAAGAAAAAGGATTGTCATATTCAATTTTTGCAAATGATGTAGAATATATTGATACAGGGGTTGTGGTTGTGTATGCTGCAGCATCTTTAAATAATGTTTACAGGGTAGTAGAATTTATAGAAAACGAAATAAAAGATATTAAAAAAAATGGGATAAAAGATATTGAATTAAGCAGGGCAAAAGAGAATATTAAAGGCAGTATTGTTTTAAATATTGAAAATATTAGTTCCAGAATGTCCAGGCTTGGCAAAGGGCTGCTGCTTGATAATAAAATTAAGCCTATAAATCAGATATTAACAAAAATAGATAATGTTGGGTTGGATGAGCTAAATAAGATAGTCTGGAAATATTTTGAGCCAGAAAAAATAAGTCTGGTGATACTGGGAGATGTAAACAAGGGGAGGGCTAAATGAAGAGAGTAGCTGTATTTGGAATTTGTGGAAAAATGGGAAAGGCAATTTCAGGAGAGCTTATAAAGGAAAAGGATATAGATTTAGTAGGCGGGCTTGACAGGGAAGATGTTAACAGGGACATCGGAGAGGTTTTGGGAGTCTGTAATACTGGATTTAAGGTCCATGGTTCTTACAATGAAATTAAAGAGCTTAACCCGGATGTTATTATTGATTTTACAAATGCTGATGTTGCTGTTAATACTATAAATTGGGCCATTGACAATAATATAGATATAATAGTAGGGACTACTGGAATAAAAAAAAGTGATTTGGAAGCAATAGAAAAAAAAGCTATTGAGTCCAAAAACAATAAAGTGCTGATTGCTCCGAATTTTTCCATAGGGGCTATAATTATGGTAGAAGTATCAAAAATGGTAGCTAAATATTTTGATGATTGTGAGATAATAGAGATGCATCATGATAAGAAAAAGGATGCCCCTTCCGGGACATCTATATTAACATCTGAACAGATAAGCAAGGCAAAGCATTTTAACAGAAATAAATTAAAAGCAGGTGAAAGTGAGATATTGCAGGGAAGCAGAGGAGCTTTTACAAATGGCATCCATATTCACAGCGTAAGGCTTCCAGGTCTGCTTGCTCATCAAAATGTTATTTTTGGGGCTATGGGGCAGACACTCTCTGTAAGGCATGACAGTATGGACAGGCTGGCATTTTACCCGGGCGTAATCCTTGCTGTCAGGAGCATGGATAGTTTAGGCAATTATACTTATGGATTGGATAAATTGATAAGTTTATAAGAAATAAGGTGCAAAGTATTGATGGAAAAATATTTGAGGGGGAGAAAGATATGGTAAACATGGGAGAGGTAATAACTGCTATGGTAACACCATTTGATAAAAACTATAATTTAGACCTTGAATCCTGCAGCAGGCTGATTGATTTTTTAATTAAAAATGGCAGTGATGGGATACTTCTTTCCGGAACCACAGGAGAATCACCAACTTTAAGTGATGAAGAAAAAATTGAGCTCTTTGGATTTGCAAAGAAAAATTTTGGTGATAAGACAAAAATAATAGCCGGCACCGGCTCT
>CAYMPQ010000017.1:10718-27123 GCA_964392345.1 uncultured Actinomycetota bacterium | reverse complement strand
AAAAAAACAACATTTTTCTGGACTGCAATTCTTTGCTGTTGTCTATTTTCTGATATACATAAGGTTTCTCAACAGCATCTTTTGAAATTAAGCGCATATCTGCTTGCTTGTCTTCATTTATGTAAACGTCAAGGGTTCCCAGTACCTGGTTTTTAAGTACTGGAAGTTTTATATCATCATCTATGTCGTGCTTTAAACTTATTTCATCGCTGTTTAGATTTATCAATTTTGTAAAATCAGAATCAGGGTACAGGTCTAGATAAACTTTTGTTTGATCACCGATATTTATAGTTTTATACACTTTACCGGAATCTACTATATTTATATAGTCAAAGTTATCGTATGCCCAGTTTAGCAGTCTTATGCTGTCGTTTTTTCTGTCCTCAACAGAACTGCATCCAAGCACTACAGTTATCAGTTCCAGATCATTTTTATCTGAATAAAGCACAACACAAAATCCTGCATTTTCTGTGTATCCTGTTTTTACCCCGCCAATATAGTCATAAGGCAAGAGATCGTTTGTGTTTTTTATCTCAATTTCTTTACCATTTATGTGTATATAATCTTTTTGTGTGTTGACGATTTGTTTAAATAAATTATTGGAAAGGCAATATTTTGCTATTACTGCCAGATCATAGGCAGTTGTTTTATGATTAGGATATTCTGAGTCCAATCCATTTGTATTTTCAAAATTTGAGTTTACGGCACCAATTTCTTTAGCTTTTAAGTTCATTATTTTTATAAAGTCTTCCACGTTCCCACAAACATATTCAGCAAGTGCAACAGCGGCATTATTGTGAGAGCAAATCAATGAAGCTTTTAATAAGTCCATCAAACTTATCTCATCACCTTTACTGAACCTAAATGCCGAGTGGTTTCTTCCGGAGGCGTTTTTAGATATTTTTACAACTTCGCTATAGTCATCAATATTTTCGATGGCCACTATTGCTGTGAGCATTTTTGTTGTACTTGCTGGAAATATTTTTTTATTGGAATTTTTTTCGTAAAGAATATTGCCGGTTTTAAAATCTACCACCAGTGCAGACTCAGCAGTTATTTTTACTTCACCGGATGCTTCACCGTAGATACTGGCAGGAAAAGAGAGCCAGTTAATGCTCGCTATCAATATAAATGATAGAAATAAAAAAATAATTTTTTTTAATGAAGCTTGTTTAAAAGCAGATTCTTTATTTATCATTTATATTTTTCCAGGAATTTCCTATTTTCTCTTCTAACCAGGAGCATGTAAACACTGCAAAGGTCCTCTGCCAGCTGGGATAACAATTTGGAAGCTTTTCTGTGGGACTTTTTATCTGAAGATTTGATTAAGGGCAAAATGATTTGCTGCATGAACGAAGAATTGCGATTTGCGAAATTTTCAAGTACTTTTAGATGTCTGACATGAATTCCAAATTTTGAAAGTTTATTTAATATTTTAGCAATCTCTATATCTTCTCTGCATAATGTATACTGTCCATCTTCTTCTGCTAATCCAATAATACTGTTATCTGTTAAGTCTTTTATAAGAGATTGGGGTAGCTTATATTTTTTCATCAAGTCGCCAGCAGTAAGTGTTTCTTCTGTTTCATAAGGTTTATGTTCCTTTTCAAGTTTTAACTGTAAATTTTCAAAAAAGTTTTTATCTTTTGAAATTTTTTTAAAATCTACTGAATTTAATTTTTTCTTTATTACATCAAGAGGCATAAAGTAGTCTTTTTGCATTTTTAATATGAAGTATATTTTCTCTACATCGTCTTTATAATATACCCTGTATTTATTTTGCGATCTTTTTGGGGATACAAGTCCTTTTAATTCTAGGAATCTCAACTTACTGCTTGTTAAATCAGGGTAATATTTTTTAAATTTTTTTACTAATTTTCCAATATTTATGTAAGGTTTTTCCGGTTTTTTATTCATTTAAAATCCTTTATTAAAAATTCCTAAAAAAATTTACTTAGAATGAAAAAATAAAAAGATATATTTTCCTATTTGTATTTTATCGCCTTTTTTTAATTTGCTGCTATTTACTATTTCACCGTTTACATAAGTACCATTCAAACTGCTTAAATCAGAAATCATGTAGTCGTTGTCAACCTTCTCTAAAACTGCGTGTTTTCTTGATACTGTTATATCATCCAGCAAGATATCTGAATCATGGCTTCTGCCAATTTCAAATTTAGGTTTAATCAAAAAAAACTTTTCGCCCACATTAGGCCCTTTTATTACTACAATTCCAGCCCTGCCCTCAGGTATTTTCTGCAGGTCGCTTAATATATCTTTTGATATTTCTTCCGGGTATCCGGCATCAGTTTTTTTAATTGATTCTGTCTGTTTTGTTTTATTCATTTTATTTTCCATTTTTAAATTTCTTTATGTATCATTTTATAGTACATTTATAATTTATCAATATATGTTTACTGCTTTGTTTAATTTGTTAAATTCTTAATATTTTGTTTTACAAAATCCTTTATGGCTTCAAAGTATGTTTTATCTATTGCCTCAATGTAGCACCTGATTAATGGCTCGGTACCGGACGGCCTTATCAGTATCCAGCTTTTATTTTCTATAAGTAATTTTACTCCATCTTTATCTATTATATCTGTAACTTTTCTACCACAGATAAGCTTATTTTTCTGGCTGAAAAAGAACTCAATTATGCTGCCTTTTTTATCTGTGGGAATTTTTATATCAATTCTTGTATTGTAAAAAGTTCCAAATTCATTGTAAATTTCATTTAAATAATCTGAAAGATATTTTTTACCATAGTTTTTCTTAAGAAATGATTGGACTTCAATTAAAAGCATGCCAGCCAGTATGCCGTCTTTTTCGGGAATGTGATTCTTTATACTTAGTCCTCCGCTTTCTTCCCCACCTATAATAACATTATTGTTCAACATTTCCATGCCAATATATTTAAAGCCTACCGGTGTTTCTAATAATTTTATTTTGTTTTTTCTGCAAATTTCATCAATTAAATGTGTTGTAGCAACAGTTCTTACAGCAATATCACTGTGGTCAAACTTGCGTGTTTTCAGTAGATGATAAAGTATCATAGGTATAACATTGTTTGGACTAATAAAGATGCCTTTGCCATCAATAACACCAAACCTGTCAGCATCTCCATCAAGAGCTACTCCCAGATCAAGATTATTTTTTAAAATTTCATTTTTCATCAAATCTAAATTACTCTCTGAAGGATCTGGCAGCATTCCTCCAAATAATGGGTCCCTGTCATTATTAAGAATTTTTGCTTCTAACTCTAAATTATCTTTTAATATTTCCGGCAGAACCTTGCTTCCTGAACCATGCATTGTATCTGCTATTAATTTTAGATTTGACTTTTTTATTAGATCTTCGTCAACCATTTTTTGTATTTTTATCTTATAACTATCAAGATTTGACACATACTTAAAATTGTCCTCAAACCTTTTAATTTCAGTATCTTTAAAATCAACAATATTGGTATTTTTATCAACTATTAATTTAGTTAAATTTTTTTCTATCTCTTTAGTTATTTTATCTCCAGCAGGGCCTCCGTAATAAGGTATAAACTTTATTCCATTGTATTCAGGAGGGTTATGGCTTGCAGTGATCATTATTGCTCCATCTAAATTTAACTCTCTTAACATAAATGCAACCACCGGGGTTGGCACAGATTCCTTTGACAGGTATACCCTGAGCCCCTTGCTTGACAGTGCATATCCTGCCTGTTTTGAAAATTCTTTTGATAAAAACCTGTTGTCATATCCTACCAGCACTCCTTTTTTATCCCTGTTGCTTTTTTTGAGGTAATCAGCAATAGCAAGTGCTACTAATTTTACATTTTCAAATGTAAAGTCTTCTGCTATAACAGCTCTCCATCCATCTGTACCGAACTTTATGTTTTTTCCCATTGTTATTTTTAATATTTCGCTTTTTTATTTTTACATAATAAATTGCGATGGAATATGTTTTTTATCAAAAGTTTTTGTATTATGGTCGGGACGAGAGGATTTGAACCTCCGACCCCCAGTACCCCATACTGGTGCGCTAGCCAAACTGCGCCACGTCCCGGTAACATTACATTTTAGATTATACTTTTAATTATTAAAGTTTGAAAGTTTAAGTTAAAATTTATTTTCTTTACCTGCAGGATCACAAACCTTCAATTTCAGATTTATACTTTCTCCCCATAAGCCTGTCAGTAGATTTTAATGGATCCAGGTCATTATATATAATTTCATAAATACACTCGGTAATAGGGAGCTCTATTCCCATAATGTTTGCTAAATTATAAACAGCCTTAGTTGTTTTTATTCCTTCTGCGACCATATACATGTCACTGGTAATTTTACTTATTTTTTCGCCCTTTGCTATTCTTGTCCCAACATTTCTGTTTCTGCTGTTCTTGCTGATGCAGGTTGCCACAAGGTCCCCCATTCCTGCAATGCCTGAAAATGTCAGTTGGTTTGCTCCAAGTCTTACACCAAGTTTGGTTATTTCATGCAGCCCTCGTGTTACAAGAGAAGCTTTTGTGTTTGCACCATAACCAAGACCATCGGAAATACCAGCTGCTATTGCGATAATATTTTTGACTGCACCGCCAACTTCAACGCCTATAATGTCTTTGTTTGTATACACCCTGAAATATTCGGTTGATAAAATTGGTTGGAGATATTTTAGAAGCCCATAGCTTGTTGAGGCTATAGCTGTTACGCTCGGTAATTTGCTTGCAACTTCTAATGCAATGTTCGGCCCTGACAGGACAGCAATTTTGGATTCCAATTCCTCTGGAACTGACTGTTTTATAACCTGTGAAAGCCTGAGATTGGTTCCAATCTCTAAGCCTTTTGCAACATTTAAAAGACCTTTTATTGTCGTACAGTTGTTTAAAAGCTTGTCATAAAAACTTTTGATTACACCTCTTAGCGTATGAGACGGCACTGCAAAGATTACAATATCTATGTTTCCAGGCAAATCTTCTTTATTTATAAAAGGCTTTACATTTTCCGGGATAATGAGATTACCGGTGTATTTTGTATTCCTTCGGTTTTTTAATATATCGTTGAAAACATCTTCGCTCCTTGTCCATATTTCTATGGAGTAGCCTTTCTGAGCCAGCATGGCAGAAAGTGTCGTTCCCCAGCTGCCTGCTCCTATTATTGCTATATTAATTTTACTTTTCATATTATTTTGTTGTATAAATTTACCAATTCACATAATTTATATTAAATTTTATGCCTGGAGGAAAAGTAGCCATAAGCGCCAAGCTTAGATAGCATGCATAAATCAATATTTAAATTTAAAATTTATAGGTGTTCCCATAAATCCAAAATTGTCTCTTATAGTATTTTCTATAAATCTTTTTATGTTTGTTTTTTTTCTAATATCCATATTTGAAAAAACCAGGAATACAGGTGGAGAAGTTTTTGTCTGTCTAATAAATTTAATTCTAAATTTTTTTCCCTTCCAGTATAAAATATTCTGCTGTTCCAGTTCTTTAAATAAATTTGTAAGCTTGCTGTCCGAAATTCTCTTACCCCTCTCCTCCATCAGTAAATCTATCATTTTAAAGATGCCTTTCATACCTTTACCTTTGAGGGCACTAATTTTTAGGAAAGGTATAAATTTCACAAATTTTAACTTTCTGTCAAAATCTTCCACGAGTTTTTCCATAATATCGGTACCAACAATATCAGTTTTATTAAATACAATGCAAGCACTCACTCTCTTTTCTATACACGTTTCAACAATTTTTAGATCTTGCTTTGTAATTGGTTTGGTGCAATCAAACAAAATCAATCCAACATCTGATTTCTCAATTGTTCTGACAGTCCTCAATTTGCTGTAATATTCCAAATCTTCCTCATGCAGCTTATTTTTTTTAAGTCCAGCTGTGTCAATAAATTTATATTTTTTATTATTTACACTTACCACGCTGTCTATGCTGTCTCTTGTCGTTCCTGCAACTTCGTCAACGATTGTTCTTTCCTCACGTATCATGCTGTTAAACAAGGTTGATTTCCCAACATTTGGCTGCCCAAGGATTGCTATGTTTGGAATAGTTTTTTTGTCTTCCTGTGCAATAGTTTGAGTACCAATATCAGAAATTCCTTTAACTATTTCATCTAAAAGATCTCCTATGTTTATGCCATGTACTGCTGAGATTTTTAATGGATATCCAAAACCTAATTTTAAAAAATCTTCAGTAAAATATTGCCCTTCCGCGTTGTCGTACTTGTTTCCTACAAGTATTATTTTTTTATCTGTCTTCCTTACTATTTTTATTATTTCCTCATCCAGCGGTGAAAGCGGCTCTTTTAAATCTACCAAAAAAATTATTAAATCCGACTCGTCAATTGCTTTTTTGGTCTGCAGTAAAATTTGCATAGTTAGTCTTTGTTTTGATTTTATATCTATGCCGCCAGTATCTAACAACTGAAAATATCTTCCGTTCCAATCAGTAGTATAATACTTCCTGTCCCTTGTAATCATGGGTTCTTTGTGGACTATGGCTTCAGTATTTCTGCATATCCTGTTAATTAAAGTAGATTTTCCCACATTGGGCCTTCCAATAACTGCAACTTTGGGCATATTATCTTCTATCATTAAGCACCACTTTCTACCAAGTATTTTATAAAACAATTAAATCTTCTCTATTATTTTTTTTACATCCACTATGTCTTTTATTGGAGTGGATGCTCCGCCAATAATCCCTGCTTTTTTTGCACCTTTAAACCATTCTGCATTAATTTCTTTAAAATTTTCAATACGATAGGTTCTAATATTATATTTTTTTGAAATCTCCGCAAGATGGGCGGTGTTTGCGCTTCTTTTGCCACCGACTACCAGCATCACATCCGTTTTTTTAGCAAGTTTTCTGGCCGAATTTTGTCTGTTTTTTGTAATACTGCATATTGTATTTTCTATTAGTATTTCTTTTGCTTTTCCCAATATCTTACGTACTATTGACTCGAAGTTTTCGTTTGTTTGAGTAGTTTGTACCACTACACCTATTTTCTTCTTTTTTCTTAATTTAGAAACTTCTTCTGCGTTCTCGATGACCATACAGCAATTACTGTCTTCAACATGCTCTTTGATCCCTTTTATTTCGGGATGATCTTTATTGCCAATAATTACTACAAAATAGCCATTCTGGCTCAAATATTTAGCTTTTGACTGAGCTTTTTTTACAAATGGACATGTTGCATCTACTATTTTTACATTTCTTGATTTTATTTTTTCAAGGATAGTTGGCGACATCCCATGTGACCTAACTATCAGCACGCTTCCTGATGCAATCTCTTTTTCGTCTTTTGCTGCAGAGAGGCCTTTTTTTGATAGTTCTTCTACAACCCCGGAGTTATGGATAATTTCTCCAAGTGTGTATATTTTACTATCAGTTTTTTTATATTTATTTATTGTTTTTTCTGTAATGCCTATAGCCCTTTTTACTCCAAAACAATAACCTGAATATTCTGCTGTTTCAATGTCCATATTTTTAATCATTTCTACTTTATTTTTTCATATAAATTCTTTATGGAGTCCATAGTTTTTTCAACAATTATATCTACAGCTTCTTTTTTCCTATGTTTTTTTAAAATATCAGAAGTATCAATTAAATCACCGAACATTATCCTTATTTTTGGAAAAAATATTCTTTTATGCGGTTTTTGTATTATTTTATTTGTTCCGGCTATTGCTACTGGTAAAATAGGAGATTTTCCAATAATTGAGATTAGCCCCATTCCCTTTTTACCTTTTTTAATTATCCCTTCTTCTGATCTTGTCCCTTCAGGGAACATTCCTAAAATTTGATCATCCTTTAACACCTTTATTGCAGTGTTTATGGCTTTTCTGTCTACTGCAAACCTGTTAACAGAAAATGAATTAAAAAAAGTAAAAAATGATGCTAAAAATTTATTTTTAAATAATTCCATTTTACCCATGAAATATACATATCGTGGGAAAAATGCGCCTATTACTACAGGGTCTATGTAACTTATATGGTTTGAACACAAAATTACCCTTCCATTTTTAGGGATATTATTGTAGCCAGAAACTTCTACCCTGAAGAGTACTTTTAATACAAATTTAAGTATAGATAATGCTAAAATTTTATAAAATATATAGTATATCTTACCGTGCTTTGTCTTTATCATTTATTCTCTCTTTGTAAATATCTTTTATCTTGCTTGTTACTTCTTTTATTGTCATATTTGAAGTATCTATGACTATTCCATTCTCAGGTATAATAAGAGGGCTGTCTTTTCTGCTGCTGTCAATTTTATCCCTACTCTTAATTTCATCGCTTATCAATTTTTGTTTTGTCAGTTGCCCGTTACCTGCAATCTGTAATTTCCTTCTTTTAACTCTTTCCTTCAAACTTGCAGTAAGAAAAATTTTAAGAACTGCATTTGGGCAAACAATGCTGCCCGTATCCCTACCCTCAAGCACGGCACCACGCCCATCAGAAGATAATTTCCTTTGAAGCTTTACAAGATATTTTCGTATGCCGGATAGTTTTGATACTATGGAAACAGCACTGCCAACTTCTTTGCTTCTAATTTTATCAGTAACGTCTCTTCCGTCCAGCTTAACAGTTGTGTATTTGTTTTCATCACCGGCGCTGCAATCAATTTCTAATTTTGCTTTCTTTGCCAATCTTAATATTGATTCTTCATCCTTATAGTCTATATTATTTTCCATAGCAAGAAGCGTAATTGCTCTATACATCGCACCCGTGTCTATATATTTTAGACCAAGATCTCTTGCTAAAATTTTTGCTATTGTACTTTTGCCGCTTCCGGCTGGACCATCTATGGTAATAATGTTGTTTTTGTCGTTACTGTTTTTATATTTCTTCATATAATTTTTTTAGATTCATTATTTTGATAATTTTATGCATTCTTTTTTATCAGGCTGAATTTATGTTTTTTTAGTATTTTATTTAAGTGCTTTTTTTAATAAATATTTAAAATCTGGAAACGAAGTATTAATACATTCTGAGTCAAGTATTGTAACCTTGTCTTTTGATAATAAAGACAGTATGGCAAGCGACATCGCTATTCTGTGATCACCAAAACTATCAACAACCCCGCCATTAACTTTTAAGTTCTTATCCCCGTTTATTATTATACTATCGTCTTTTTCCATTATGTTTACTCCCAGCTTTTTAAACTGGCTTACTATAGATGATATTCTGTCGCTTTCTTTATGTCTTAACTCCCCTGCTTCCTTAATAATAGTTGTGCCATCTGCTACAGAAGCTGCCACGCAGAGAATTGGAATTTCATCAATTATATTTGGTATTTTTTCTTTTTCTATTACTGTTGCGCCAAGCTCGCTGTAAAAAGTCTCAATATCAGCCAGCGGTTCGTTGCTAATGTTTCTAACATTTTTTATTTTAATTTTAGCGCCCATTTTCTTTAAAATTTCTAAAAAATAACATCTTGTCGGGTTTATTCCCACATTTTTAATTATTATATGAGAACCTTTTAAAATCAGGCACGCCACAATAAAAAATGCTGCAGAAGATATGTCACCCGGGATGTATATATTTCTTCCTTTTAAAACATTGCCGGGAGTTATTTTTGTGTATCTTCCATCATAAATAATTTTGGCCCCAAAATATTCAAGCATTCTCTCTGTGTGGTCTCTTGAAATTTCCGGTTGCATGATCTCAGTTTCTCCTCTTGCATTAAGGGCAGCTAACATAATGCACGATTTTATTTGTGCGCTTGATATGCTTATTTCATGTTTTTTACCTGTTAAATCAGGATTTCCAAATATTACCAGTGGAGCTTTGGTATTATCAGCCCTTCCATATATTTTAGCGCCCATTTTTGTTAAAGGTTCAATTATCCTTCGCATTGGCCTACTGTTAATGGACTTGTCTCCACTCAGGATTGACAGAAAATTAGTTGCGCACAAAACCCCGCTTATCATCCGCATTGTTGAGCCTGAATTACCTACTTCTAAAATCTCTTCAGGCTCTTTGAAATTTCTAATTCCTTTACCCCTGACAATCAGATTTCCATTTATTTTTTCAATCTTAACTCCAACTTTTTCTAAGACATTTATAGTTCTTATGCAATCTTCGGAAAATAAAAAATTTTCAATAACAACGTCATTGCTAACAGCAGAGGCTATAATTACACTTCTGTGTGATATTGATTTATCGCCGGGGATTTTGAATTCACCGGTGATATTGTTTGCACCGCCTATCTCCATCTTTACTCACCCAGAACTTTCTTTACTGTTACTTTATATCCGATTTTCTCAACGGCTTCTCTTGCAATATCTCCAGCATTTTCGCCTTGTACTAAAACTTTTAGTATTCCAGTACCACTAAACTCTGTTGAGTGAAAAATGGATATATCCTCAATGTTTAAACTAGTTGAGCTTATTGCAAGTATTATCTCGCTTAAAATTCCCGGCCTGTCCTTCATTGATATCCTGAGTTCGTATAGTTTGGAAATATCCTTTTCAATAAATTTAGGCAAATTCATCCTTGCTTTTCTTGCTTTATGGTAATGGCTTCCAATATAATTTGCATCATTGTCTGCAAGGCTCTTTTTGAATTTAGACAAGTAACCAATATACTCATTTATAACTTTAATGATCTCTTCCTTATTTTCCAGGCTAATGTCCAGCCACATTCCCGGATTTGACGCTGCAATCCTTGTCATGTCCCTGAATCCGCCTGCACAGAGCTTGAATAAATTTTTGAGATTTTTTTGTTTGTCATCCACCAGATCAACAAGGTTTGTAGATAAAATATGTGGCAGGTGACTTACCAGTGCCACATTGACATCATGTTCTTCGGGAGTCATAGAAATTACCTTTGCTCCAATTTTTGTAAATAAAGAATGCAGCAGCAGAAGCGGTTTAGTTATTGTTGTGTCTGTAGGGGTAAGTATGTAAAATGCATTCTTGAACAAATCAGGGCTTGCGCTAAGTATACCTTCGTTTTCTGAGCCAGCCATCGGATGTCCGCCTATAAAAATTACATCTTTTGGCAGAGCAGCACTTACTTGTTTTACAATTTTTTCTTTGGTACTACTGACATCTGTTATGATTACTCCTTTTTTCAAGTAATCTTTTATAGAATTTACAACTTCTATTGTTTTACTTACAGGAGTAGCAATGATAACTAAATCTGCGTCTTTTACTGCTGTTTCATGGTCTTTGGCTATAACATCAATTACATTTCTATATTTTGCTATATTCATAGCATCAGCAGCTATGTCGTATCCTGTTATTTCAAAATCTTTATTTACATTTTTTAATGATAAGGCTAAAGAACCGCCAATAAGTCCCAAACCTATTACTGTTATCTTCTTAATGCTTTTCATCATGCTCTCTATATTATAAAAATTGCAGCAATTTGTGAATAACTAATTGAGATACTGACTCCAGTTATTAAAATTTTTAAAAAAATTTTATATTTACTATTGACATTATAAATAGTTTTTGATACATTAACCATAGTCTTAAAACCGGAGGCAACTAACAAAAATTTTTGAAATTTAGAAACGAAAGAATCTAAAAAGTAAGATAATAAAATGTTAGTCCTGAGGAAAGTTTTAAGATGAAAGCTCCGAGATGTTGAGTCACCTAAGGCGTAAGCTAAGGTAAAAGATAACTCGGAGTTCTTTTTTTGTATTTTTAACAGTACCTGTAATTCTTTAGAGCTTGACCCGGGGCTTATTACTGAAGAGCAATTGGCCACTTCCTCAAGTATTCAGATTTTTCAACTATTTCTTTAACTCTTGATTCGTCTGCCTCTTCGGCATTTGATATGCTCATAATTTTGTCTAAACTGTAATTATTTTCAATACCAAATAAAATTAGATCAAGTTTTTCGTAAGATACTCCAAGCATGTCCTCATCAATGATTCCAGGTATGAGATCCGGGCTTGGACTTTTTTCTATAACATAAGAAGGTAAATTTAAATATCTTGCGAGATTGAAAATTTGTGTTTTATAAAAAGATATTACAGGCATTATGTCTGCTATATTATCTCCATACTTAACAAAGTAACCAGTCATCCATTCGCTCTTATTGGAAGTTCCCACGTATAAAAGATTATTAAGCTCGGAATAATAAAAAAGAATGGCACTTCTTAACCTGTGTTTTACCCTGTAGAAAGCTTCCCCTTTGCACAATTGTTTATTGGAGCCTCCTTCAAGAGTAGCCAGATATGCATCTTTTTTAAGTATTCCTGAAATTTTATTTCTTTCTTTTTTTACAAACTTCTCTACAGTGCTTCTTCTGAAAAGAAATGATGGCGGATAAAGATTGTACACTCCCATCATCCACAGAACAGGGGTTATTTTTTTATAAATATATTTAATGCCCAGTTCTTTGGCAAATCTAACAGCATCCCTCATGTTTGTATTATCTGAGTCTCTTTCGGGCAATATTACTGCCAGTACATTATCTTTGCCAAGCGCATCAGAGCATAATTTTAAAACAATGCATGAATCAATTCCACCGCTAAGGCCGACTAATGCGCCATCTTTTTTAAGTTCAACAACATATTTTCTAATAAATTGCTGTACCTTGCCTGAAGCATCTTCCAGGTCAATATCCAGTAAACCTAATTTCCCATCTTTATTCATTTTGCATTTCTTCACTATTATTTTTGTCGCAATCAATTAAAGCAGGCAGATCCTTTAAACTGCTTATTCCTATTAGTTCTAAGAATCTATCTGTTGTTTTATATATCAACGGATTTCCCGGCTCTTTTAATTTTCCTGCTTCTTTTATTAAACCCTTATCCTCCAGAGTTAAAATAACACTATCAGTTCTCACGCCTCTAATTTCAGCTACCTGTGTCCTTGTTATAGGTTGTCTGTAGGCAATAATAGCCAGCGTTTCGAGTGCAGCTTGAGTCAGATGCGCCCTTATGTTTGATTTAACAAAATTTTTTAAAATATCACTTAATGACGGATTGGAATATAGTCTAAAGCTATTGCCAACTTTTCTTAGCACAAACCCTCTGTTTTGCTCTATATATTCTTTTTCCAGTGTTTTTACAGCACTTTTTATTTTTGCTTCTGGAACTTCCAGAACTTTTGACAGTTCTGATAACTTTACAGGACTCTCTGCAATAAACAATATTCCTTCTACGCAGGTTTTGAGCCAGTCCTTGCTCGCATCATAATTTTGAATTTCAATATTTTTTTTAGTCCTGTTCATTTTTCCCATTTTTTATTTTTATAATTATACTTCCAAAACTTTCAAATTGTATAACATCCACAACTTCATTTTTATATAATTCCAGTACTGACAAAAAGCATACTACTTTTTCAACTATTTTTTCCAAATCTTTTGCGAGATCTTTAAAAGTAATGCTTTTTTCCACAGCCAAAACATTTTTTATCCTGGCCATTTCTTCAAATATAGTTCTGCCTGTGTTGTTATAAAGATAATTTAAATATGATGCTTCTTCCACATTATTTTTTAAAAGTTTTGATGCTAAAATTGATAAATCTTCTGCATTTATATTTTTTAAAAAATCTGGAAAAAGACTTAAAAAAAATTTTTCTACAGGTGCTTCCCGCACAAAATATAATTTTTCTTTTTCGCACAGTTCACTAAAATAAATTGAAATATTTTTGTAAACCTTATATTCTTCCTCCCTCATTCTTAATATATTTACATCTACTGTCTCATCATCTTTGTTTTCCTGTTTGTCTTCTGAAGGAAGTATTGATTTGGATTTTATTTCAAGCAGGATAGCTGCAATATATAGAAAACCCGAGAGTGTATCAAGTAAAATATTTCCATTATTTTTTATGTGGTTTAGAAAATCTTTAATTATTGTACTTAATTGGATTTCATAAATATTTACTTTTTTCTTCTGTATAAGCTCCAAAAGTAAATTTACAGAACCCTTGAATTTTCCATATTCAATTGAATAGCTGGTTTCTTTTAAGGACTCTAACACTCTTAATCAATGCCCATCTTTTTTCTTACATCGGATATTAAATCAGCGCCTATTTCCCTAACTGCATTCTTACCTTTTTCCAATATTTCGTAAACAAAATCTATATTATTTTCTATTTCTTTTCTTTTCTCTCTAAATTTCTCCAGTGAATTAAATATAGCAAGTGCAATTTCATCTTTGCAACCGGTACAGCCTATCTTCCCACCCTTACATCTCTCTTGCACATTTTCTATTATTTCTTTCTTATAAATTTTATAAAATGTAAATACATTGCAAATATCCGGGTGTCCCGGATCCTTGAGGTGCACTCTTTGGGGATCAGTGATCATCTTCCTAACCTTTTTTTTAATTGTGGGAAAATCATCTGACAGGAATATAGCATTATTGTAACTTTTAGACATTTTTCTGCCATCTATCCCGGGAACTCTTGTAGTTGCGGAAAGCATTTCTTTTGGTTCTACAAAATAATTACCATATAAGTGATTAAACCTCCGGGCAATTTCTCTTGTTATTTCAAGATGCGGGAGCTGGTCTTCTCCAACTGGTACTATATCTGCATTAACTATTAGTATATCTGCCGCCATTAGAACTGGATATGACATAAACCCAAGGGTGGACAGGTCCTTTGATTTCAATTCTTTTATCTGTTCTTTATATGTCGGACAGCGCTCCAGCCACGAAATTGGGGTAATCATTGAAAAATATAATGTAAGCTCTGATATTTCTGGTATATCTGATTGTCTGTATAAATTTGTCAAATCAGGGTCTATGCCAAGTGACACCAGATCAATCACGCAATCCAATAAATTTGATCTAATATTTTTGGGGTCCTGATATTCTGTAGATAAAGCATGCCAGTCAACTAAAAAAAAGAAGTTTGCGTATTTATCCTGGTTGTTGATCATGTTTTTAATGTTCCCATGAAGGTGTCCAAGGTGCAGCCTGCCTGTAGGCCTGAAACCTGTTAACATTTTTTTCTTCATAATCTATCTCTCCTGTTGTCTGTGTCTGTAGGATTAGTGCCCAACAATCATATATTATAAAAATAAGCTTTCTCATACGCAAGCTTACGTTAACTGCCAATTATATATTGCCACCAGAGGCAGATATTATAAATAAATGAAAATATTGGTGATATTATTCCCCAGAATATTCTTCCGCCTAAAAACAGTATTACAAAAATAAATATAAAACCAAATCTCCCCATTCTTAAAAACTTATACATAGCCTCACCGGGTAGAAAGGAGGCAAGTATTTTTGATCCATCCAGAGGAGGTATTGGGATAAAGTTAAAAATAGCTAAAAAAATATTTATATATATGGCGGAGATAAACATATTTTGTATTATCGTTAGCAATTGTGAGCCAATGTTTCCAGCCAGAAATGCGCCGATAGGGAAATTAAAAAGTATTCTTAGTATGTAATAGAAAAGACCATACAGCGAGCCTACAATAAAAGCGATAATAAGATTGGTTACAGGTCCGGCCAGTGAAGTGTAACGAATTCCTCTCCTGTAATTTTTAAAGTAGCCAGGGTTGATTGGAACTGGCTTTGCATACCCGAACACTATGCTTGAATTTATAAGTATAAGCAAAAGCGGCAGCAGTATGCTTCCAAACAAATCAATATGCGCCAATGGGTTCAGCGTTAACCTGCCCATGCTCTTAGCAGTAAAGTCACCATTTTTATACGCAATATAACCATGTGCGTATTCGTGCAGTATAACTCCCAAAAGCAAACCCGGGCCCCATACAATTAATTGTGTAAGAAAACTAATTATTTCTCTCCCTAGATAATTCATAAATATATACACTATCAAAATATGTTAAATTTGCAAATAATTAAATAGTTTTTTATATCTAATAAATTATTGCAGTTAATCCATTTGCGGAATATTCATTTATCAAGTTTTTTGCTCTTTTTTCTCGAAAGGATGATATTTAAAGTAAGTATCTTTAATATGCTCTTTATCCAGGTTGGTATAGATTTCAGTAGTTGAAATATCGCTGTGACCTAAAAGTTCTTGAACGGTCCTCAAATCTGCACCTCTCTTAAGCATGTGGGTTGCAAAGCTGTGCCTGAATATGTGCGGATGTAAGTTTTTATTTAAATTTATTTTTTTTGCATATTTTTTTAATATTTTCCAGAATCCCTGCCTGCTGATTTTGTTGCCGTATTTGTTTAAGAACACGTAATCATTTTTACTTTCACCTTCAATCTTATATCTGGTAGTTTCCAAATACTTTTTTAAAAAATACACAGAGACTTTTCCAACTGGTGTAATTCTTTCCTTATTTCCCTTCCCTATAAATCTTATTAAATTTTCGTCAAAATCAATATTTCTTAGTTTTAAGTTTGTTAATTCACTAACTCTAAGACCGCTTGAATACAGGAGCTCAAACATAGCCTTATCTCGTAATTCTAATTTTTTAGAACAAGGAATGCTGTCAAGGAAATTTTTAACTTCC
>CAYMPQ010000017.1:0-10618 GCA_964392345.1 uncultured Actinomycetota bacterium | reverse complement strand
CCTATAATAGTTTTTGCATCTTTAATCTTGTTTTCTTTTATTAATTTTAAGCAATCTTCAAGTTTTATTTTAATAATTTGCAAAAATTCATCATGGTCCAAATTATTCTCTTTAATATCAAAGTCCAATGCTAAATAAAGGTAAAGTATTTCATCACAGAATCCTGGTGATGTATAAAAGGTTGAAACATGTATCAGTTTTCCTTCAAGTGCCCCTATTTCTTCTTTTAATTCTCTTTTAGCGCAGTTTATTGGAGATTCATCTTTATCAAGTTTGCCGGCCGGGATTTCAATCAGTGTATTTTCAAGGGGATATCTGTATTGCTTAACAAGAAAGACCTCTCCCTCCCTGTTAACAGGAATAATTCCAACTGCTCCCGGGTGTGTAACTTTCTCCCTTGTAGCTATTTTATTGTTTGGTAACTTTATTTTATCAAAATACAGCTCAATTATTTTGCCGCTAAATATTTTTTTTGAACTTATTTTTTCTTCAAATAATTTATCGTCGATTGGCTTGTCATCTATTTTATAATTTTTCATTTTAATTTATCTTCAATTTACAAATTTCTACAATCAATTCAGCCAGCTTTTCTAACTGGTTAATTTTTACATATTCATTGCTGGTATGGACATTTTCCATGCCTGCAGATAAATTTACTGCTCTCTTGCCATTTGAATTAAAGATATTTATATCGCTGCCTCCCCCGGAAGATACAACTTTATGTTTTAGCCCTAAATTTTTAATTGCGTTTTTAGCCATTATTACTGGAATTTCATTCTCTAAAATTTCAAATCCATCATACTCTCTCTTAATTTTATATTCAAATTTAGCTTTATAACCTTTTGCGGCAAGTTCAAAATTCTCAACAATTAATTTTGTGACTTTATTTAATTTATCCAGTCTGATACTTCTAACCTCTGCTTCAACTTTGGTACGCTCTGGAACTATATTTGTGGCGACACCTCCTTCAATTTTTCCTACATTACAAGTTGTTTCTTTGTCAATTCTTCCAACCTTAACATTGGAGATAGCAATTGAGGCAGCTTTTATGGAATTAATCCCTTTTTCTGGCTCAACTCCTGCATGCGCTGCTTTTCCTATAAATTGTGAATATATTGAATTCTGGTACGGTGCTTTGTTGACGATAGTTCCCACATCTCCACCCGAGTCAAAAACAAAACCATAATTGGCGCTGACAAGATCCAGGTTTAAATGTTTTGCCCCCAAAAGGCCAATCTCTTCAGACACAGTAAATATTATGTAAATATTTCCTGTGGATATATTTTTTTCCTTTATAGTGTTTAACGCCTCAATTATTGCTGCTACGGCAACTTTATTATCTCCGCCTAATATACAATTCTTATCTTCATTAACTATTTTGCCATCTTTAATAATTGGAACAATGCTACCATTTAATTTTACTGTATCAAGATGCGCCCCTAAAAAAATAGGGATGCTTCCGGATGGATTTTTTGGTTTGTACGTGGCTACTATATTGCCGGCGTCTCCGCCAAACTCTTTACCGCAATCATCCATATATACTTCAGCCCCCAAATTTTTTAATTTTTTGCTTACATAACTTACTATTTGCTTTTCCCTCTTAGACGGACTTTCAATTTTTAAGAGCTCTACAAAAGTTTCTAACAATCTTTTATTATTAATCATACTAATGGTGCCGCTCATAAAATACCTCTCTTTTTATTTTAGATATATTTAAACAGATTATTCCCAATATTAAAACAGCAATTGATAATGCAAGCGAGCACACAACAAGTTTTATAAAAAAGTCACCAAAGAAACCAAATGGGAAAAGAGTTATTATTAGCGAGTCCTGCGAAAAAATATAATTTCCCTGAGGGAAAAACATTAAGTGAAAATTTTCAAATAAACCCCAGAAATTTTTTTTCCCAAAGAAAAATAAGGCTGCCATTATAAATAATACCGCAGATGAAGAAGCAGTAAAAATATAACCAATATTTTTTATGAATTTAAAAATATCTTTTTCAATCAGCAATATAGTTAACAATATTACTGTAATTATGCTCAAATAATATAAAATAAATATTTTATACAATAATTTTCTGACATCATCTAAATGATTTATTTCCTCAGGCTTAAAAAAAGCAACACTGCTGATGATTTTGTTTGCGTATCTGACAGAACTCTTAGAAAGATTGTTTTCAGGAGTTTCTCTGTACCTGAAGAAATTAAATAAATTTTTGGTGAGATTTAAAACATCGTCTCTGTCTAAAACAGAAAAAACCCCATTATTTTCATAAAGGCTATTATAAAAATTAAGATTAAATCCATAATAAGCAAGCGGAGTAAAAATAATTATAACAATCAGGAAAATAGAATTTAGTAAAATTGCAACTTTTTTTAACTTGTTGGTTTTAGAGCTCAATTTTTATTGATCCTTCTTTCAATGCCTGGTTATTTTTAGCTATATTGCATTGATTTAAAAGTTCTTCTGCATGCATAATAGATATGCTGCTTTCCTTTTTCCCGCTTAGCATTCTTGATATTTCCCTTATTTTACCGTCCCCATTTAGCTTTCTTATTGTTATTTTAGTTCTCCCATCCTCAATATATTTATCAATAAAAAGGTGGCAATCCGAAAAACATGCTATTTGTGCAAGATGGGTAATGCACACAACCTGATGGTTTCTTGATATCTTATATAATTTTTCTCCTACTATTCTTGATGTTTCTCCACCTATACCTGCATCTATCTCATCAAATACCATAATTGACATATTGTCTACTGAACCAATAATAGATTTAAGAGCTAACATGATTCTTGAAATTTCACCGCCTGAAGCTATCTTTTTTAATGGTTTTATATTTTCTCCCGGATTAAGTGAAATCAAAAATTCTATATTATCTATGCCATTTTTAGACAATCTCACGCTTTTCCCATTTATTTTTACCCCATTGTCTCCACCGGCAAGATCCATCTGCGCTTTAAATGTAACTGATTTAAAATTAAGGCTATTTAATTCGTTCCTTACTTTGTTTTCAAAATTTCCTATTATTTTTTTTCGACAGCTGCTTAGTTTGATTGCTTTATCTACTAAGTCTTTTTTAATAGTTTCAAACTTTTTCCTGTTGTTCTCAAGTTTATACTCAATATTTTCAAGGTTTTCAATTTCCTCTTTTATCTCCTTTGAATGCTTTAAAATTGATGGTAAATCCAACCCATACTTCTTTTTAATCCCTGATAATTTGTAAAGTCTTTCCTGTATAAATTCAAGCCTGTCAGGGCTGTACTCAATATCTGAAAGATATGTGCTTAAATAGCGGCTAAGTTCTTCTACAAATATGTTTATTGAACTTATTTCATTTGTATATTTTTTAAATCTTTTATCTATTTCTGCAAGTTTTAAAACATTTTTTTCCAATATTGCTATTTTATCACTTATAGAAGAAAGCTCTGCGCTGCCTCCATTAAGTATGTTTTGACACTCTGAGGAAAGCTGATATATTTTTTCATAATTTTTTAATATTTTTGCTTCATTTTCTAATTCTTCTTCCTCATTTTCTTCAATATTTAGATTTTCAATTTCATTAAGTTTATATTTTAGGTCTAAAAGCGTTTTCTCTTTTTCTTCCTGTAATTTTTCGAGCTGTAAAAGTTCTTCTTTTTTGCCCAGATAGTCATTCAGTGTGTTCCTGTACGTGTCCTTAATATTTTTTAATTCTTCTTTGCCCATTCTATCAACTATTTCAATGTGCGTTTTTGGTTCAAGCAAATATTGGTGATCATGCTGGCCATGAATATCAATAAAGCATAGAGATAACTTTTTTAAAGTACTGATCTGTGTAAAAATTCCATTTATAAATGCTCTATTTTTGCCTTTTTTATTAACTTCTCTGCTAACTACTATGTCGTCTACCGAATCATCCTCAGCAATAATATTTTCATTTCTCAGAAAATTAATTACTTCCTGATTACTACTAAAGTCAAAAAAACCTTGAACCATTAATTTTTCTTCGCTGCTCCTTATTAAACTGCTGTCTGCCCTCTCGCCTATTAATAAATTAATAGCTTCTATTATAAGAGTCTTGCCTGCTCCAGTTTCTCCTGTTAAGATATTTAAACCTTCTTCAAATCTTATCTTTACATCGTCTATTATTGCAAAATTTTTTACCTGTAATTCTTTTAGCATAATACTAAAATTTATGTTAAGTTAAATTAAATTGTATCCCTTTTTTTACCTAAAAGTTTTTCCTTAAAAATTTTAAAAAATATATTTTTATCTACCATTATAAGCTTTAACTTTTTTTTGGATTTTTCAATCCTGAATATATCATTTGACTGTATTGTTTCTCCTGTATCTACGCCATCAGCATTTAAAATAACACTTTTGTTCTTGGAACTTACTTTAATTTCTAGTTTATTGTCAGGACTCAGCACCATGCTTCTATTGTAAACAGTATGAGCACATATTGGAGTAACAATTATGACTTTGCTTTTAGGCTCAACTATCGGACCCCCTGCCGACATTGAATAAGCTGTTGAACCTGTAGGGGTAGCAACTATAATTCCGTCTGCACTGAAGCTCATTATACATTCTTCATTTACAATTATTTCTATTTTTATAACCTTTCCGGGTATTGGCCTGCTAACAACAAATTCATTTAAAGCTAAGTATGGCTGCCCTGTATTGCCTGCTATTTTGCCATTCCTATATAATCTTCCTTCTATCAACATCCTTTCTTCTATTTTGTATTTGTTGTTTAATACGCAATCAAGGGAACTATACATATTAGCTATGTCAATTTCAGCTAAAAATCCAAGATTTCCTACATTTACTCCCATAATCGGTATCTCTTTTTTAAATGAATGCTGGGAAGCCCTTAAAAAAGTGCCATCGCCTCCAACTGATACCAGCAACTCTATTTCCGAGTTAAATTCTGGTTCCAACACTGATGGAAGTGAGTATTTTTGCGGTAAAGTGTCGTCTTTTAACAAAAAAACTTCATTTTTTTTGTCAAGCAAGTAATCATATATTTTCTTTGCTATTTTTACAGCCTTTATATTTTGATTATT
The DNA here is from genome assembly GCA_964392345.1 of uncultured Actinomycetota bacterium. GTDB lineage: Bacteria > Actinomycetota > Humimicrobiia > Humimicrobiales > Humimicrobiaceae > JAUVXY01. Next base: position 5,565 of record CAYMPQ010000017.1, on the reverse strand, counting down.
TGAAATTATTCCTATCTTTTTCATATGCTTTCTTTTTTTGTAGTTTTCAAAATTATTTTAACATAATTTAACTTAAATTTTATTCTTTATTTCCAAAACTCTTCAAGCTTTTCGCAGGAGTAAAAATTTGGAAATGTTTATCAGCCACTTGTAGTCTATGTCCATACTTTTTATAATTTTTATGGCATATTGTATCTTTTCTTCTGCTATTTCCCTTGATTTGTCAATCCCATACATACTCACAAAAGTGTTTTTTTTCTGAATGCTGTCTTTCCCGACAGTCTTTCCTGCCACTTTGCTGTTTGAAGTTGCATCTAGAATATCATCGGTTATCTGGAAAGCAAGTCCTATGTTTTTTGAAAATACAGTAAACTTTTCAAGGTAATCATTGCTTGCTCCAGCTAAAATAGCACCGCATCTTACAGATGCTGTAATCAACTTCCCTGTTTTATTGGCATGCATATACTCTAATTTTTTTTCATCTATTTTTTTACCTGAGAAGTAAACGTCAACTATTTGTCCTGAAATCATTCCCAATGCTCCGGAAGCATTTGCAATCTCGTTTAATATCCTGATCTTGGTTTCACAATCAGATTTTTGATGTTCTAATATAAGGCTGAAAGATTCTGCAAATAATGCATCGCCTGTAAGTATTGCCATATCTTCACCAAACATTCTATGGCATGTAGGTTTTCCTCTTCTTAAATCATCGTTATCAATTGATGGCAGATCGTCATGCACTAAAGAGTAGGTATGTATGAATTCAATGGCACAAGCAGTTGGAAACGCCGTTTTGTAATTCTTGCCTAAACTTTTTGCTGTAAGCAGGCATAATATTGGCCTAAATCTTTTGCCCCCGCTTGTTATAGTATACCGGATTGCTTCTCTTAGTATGGGCGGGCTGTTTCTGTATTTTTTTAAATAAAAATTTAGATTCTTATTTATTTCTTTTACTAAAAAATCAGGGTATAAATTTTTTATTGTACTATTTGCAGCAGAATCAATCATCTTAAAATTAATTTATGGAATTTTAGTTAGTTATATTTATTAAAATTTTCCCAAGCACACCATTTATAAATTTGGGAGTATCTTCTTTTTGACCAATAATCTTTGCAATTTCTATAGCCTCATCAATAGATACCTTGAGAGGGATATCTTTTTCATACAGCATTTCATATATAGCTACTCTTAGTATATTTCTGTCTATAATTGCCATTCTTTCCAAAGTCCAGTTTTCTGCTATTTCTTTAATCATGCTATCTATTTTTTTTCTGTGTTTGCTGACACCCGCCAGCAATTTCATTGTAAAATCATCAATTTTTTTCTCAAACATTATTTCATTTTTTATTATTTCTTTTATATTTTTTTCAAGCAGATCGCTTTGATAAAGTAGTATCACAGCATCTATCCTGCTTTTTCTTCTTGTCATACTTTTTTATGTCTCTATTATTTTTTTATTATTTGCTTATCCTTGTTATATATTCGCCTGTTCGCGTATCTACCTTGATTATATCACCTTTATTTATAAATAAGGGGACTTGCATGGTCATGCCTGTTTCAATCTTTGCAGGTTTATAATTGCTGTTAACTGTATCACCTTTAACACCTGGTTCTGTGTCAATAATTTTAGCCTCTATGAAAGTTGGAAGTTCTATAGAGATAGGCTCGCCCTTGTAGAATATCACCGATACTTCAATATCTTCCAATAAAAAATTTTCTTTTCCCCCAATATGGTCCTTACTTATTGGAATTTGCTCATAAGTTTTAGTGTCCATGAAATTGTAATGATGCTCATCTCTGTATAAGAACTGCATTTTTTTTGTGTCCATAACTGCTTTTTCGACTTTTTCCCCAGCCCTGAAAGTCTTATCTGTAATAGCTCCTGTATTTAAGTTTTTTAGTTTTGTTCTCACAAAAGCCCCGCCTTTGCCAGGTTTGACATGTTGAAAATATAGTATTTCATATAATTGATCTTTATAATTAATAGACATACCATTTTTAAAATCACTTGTACTTATCATAAAAAAACTCCTCTAAATAAATTTTTTAAACATCAACCCAAAGTTATGCACGCTTTATCAGATTTGTAAAGAACCTCACAGCAATTTTCTTTAACCAGCACCATATCCTCTATTCTTACTCCTCCAATGCCCTTAATGTATATGCCGGGTTCAATTGTAATAACCATGTTCTTTTTTAATATTGCCTTGCTTCTGCAAGACACACTTGGTTCTTCATGCACTTCTATCCCTACACCATGTCCGAGACCATGGCCAAAATTTTCACCGTACCCTTTAGACTTTATAAAATCCCTGACCAGTCCATCTAACTCAGAACAGCTTACCCCTTCTCTGCATGCCTCTATGGCTTTCGTTTGAGATTGTAAGACTATATCATAAATTTTTTTAATTTCATTATTTTTTTTGTTATTTTTCAAAAAAACTGTTCGCGTAATATCTGAACAATAATTTTCAAATTTGCACCCAAAATCCATCAGCAATACTCCGCCTTTTATCTTTTCTCTTGAGGATATGTGATGCGGAAGGGATGAATTTTTACCACTTGCAACTATTGCGTCAAATGACCTTCCATCCGAACCAAAACGGATTAGTTCTTTTTCAACTTCATGCATAAGTTCTATTTCTGAGAATTTTAATATATCAGAAGATTTTAAATTTAATATGCTGCTATATGCATTATCTGTAATATTGCATGCTTTTTTTATATTGAAAATTTCAATATCATCTTTTATTACCCTCAGGCCCTCTACCAATTTACCAGGATTTAGCAATTTTTTGTCCTGCAAATTAAGAAAGTTTTCTAATTTTATAAAATCAGCATAAGTGATACTGCTTCCATCTGCCCCTATTGCCCTGGTATTATAATCTTTTATAATCTCTAAAAGTTTCCCATATTTGTCCCCGGAGTATAAAATAATGTTTATTTTATCTGTTGTTATAGATTTTTGAGCTTGCTCAAGAAAAATAAAATTAACAAAAAGATACATATCACCATTTATCAGGAGGAATATACTATCAGAATCCTTACCGTAAAATCCAGTTAAGTAAAAAATATTTTCATCCTTTAGTATTATTATATTTTCTACATTTTTATTTTTTAAACAGGCTTTTAGCCTGTTTATCCTATGCTTAAAACAGTTTTCCATTTTTTTATTTATTTTAATATGATTGTTGATAACAGAAAATTTATTATTGATTTTGTATCTCCTGCCAGCTACCGGCAAATATAATATTGGAAGTTTCCGGCATTCCCTCTGGCAGTGAACTGCCTATGTCTGGTTCATAATAGACATATGTATTATTGTCCAGCTCTATTGTACCAGAAATTAAACCGCCCCTGACAACTGTGTTTTCCTCTGTTTTAAGTAAGTTTGAAGAAATCATCATTGCAGCAATATTCGGGTTGCTATAGCTTGGAGATTTTGGATTTCTTTCTTTTATATATATACCGGTTTGTGACACTAAAATCAGCAGGTCTTCTCCGGGAAAATAGTTTAAATCATTAACTGGTATTACCTGAGTATTAACATTTATGTTCCCGGTAGCTACCAATTTTGCTTTACCCTGATAATTTATGGTAAATTTTTTCCCGGAAGTTTTACCAATATCAATATTTCCACGAACTACGATATTGCCTTTTATATGCAAAATTCCATCAGGGCTGAAATACATATAATTATCCGTATTTCCAACTATTTCAGGGACCACTGCTCCATCTTTTATATATAAATCACCGGGAATCTCTAATGCACCATAATTATCTATTAAACTATTTACATAATCATCACTGATATTTAACATTGAAAGATCTATCAAGTTGTTACAAAAGTCATCTACAAAAACATTGCTGTAGCTGCTGAAAGGAGGCTTAATAGGGGTGCCGTTTACATCCTCAAAGGAACCGCCTAAAAACAAATCTATCAGATTTCCTTCCTCACCTAAGGCTGAATTTCCTCCGAGCACCATACTGCCGCCAACCATGAGGGGCCCTTCCAAAAATGTAGCCCTGCCTCTTAAATTTAAATCGGAATTTGTAAAAAAAGGACCATCAATCGTAGTTCCTGATGGAACAATATCACCATAATTTAAAGAGTCTTGTGAATACAAAAAATTAAATATATTAAATGTTAGAACATTAACCCTTACTGTTCTCTTTACACCGCTTTTATCCATGCCTTTTGAAGTTATGGCATAACCTGATACAAGTGAGCTGCTGTCGGCAGGGTAAACTTCATAGCTTACGGTGAAGCTGCCTTCACCTGATTCAATAGAACCTGTGTATTCCTCAGGATAGGGACCAAAAGGAAGGCTTGCTGTCTCACCGCTGTAGTATTTGTCTATTTCTGAATACATGTAAGATATTCCAGCTTCTGAAAAGTTCAGGGCTCTTAGTTTATTTTCATCAAGTTTGGTAAATTTAATGTCGCGGATCATAAAACTTATCATTGCAGAAGTTGCAAGTATGACTATCATTCCTATTATTAATACTATTATTGTAATATTGCCTTTGCTGGCAGCATTATTATTTTTTTTAGTCATATTTTTATTTTTTATAATTATATAAATTAAATTTATGCCATATTCAGCAAACTTTAGACATATACTGTTTAAAGTTTATTTCTCAAAGTAATTTGTGTTTCCAATCTAAATGTCCTGTTGCTGTAGCCGGATTTTCCCTGGTCAACAGCAATATTTATTTTTACAATTTTAATATTTCTTAGTTCGGATTCGGTTACAGGAGTTATCAGGCTATTCCCACTTAGGTCTGTGTAATATGAAAAAAAATCATTGCTTATAATATTTGATATGATAATCTTTTCCGGGTCGCTGTCTACTTTTCTGTACAGATCATAATAGCCACTCTCGTTACTCAGTAAATAATAAGTTACTGTTTCATAATCCTCATCACTGTCTACATTGCTTGTAAATTTAATATTATCTTTATCTGCCAGCTCAATATTGTTCAATTCTCTTATATCTTTGCTTGTTCTATAAATTGCTGTTCTTGCATCTATTTCAGAGGTAGCAATGCTGATGATATCTTTTGCCGTATTTGACGAATTTATTAAAGTCATGGATACCATGCTTACAACAACAACCGCCAATAAGGTTGCCAGCATTAGCTCTACCAGCGTAAAGCCAGCTTCATTTTTTAGCCTGCATTTAAATTTAGTCTTTATACTCATAACAGCACCATAAATTGTTCCAATCAGCACATCACCTTGAAGCAGAATAAATCCAGGTAATTACCTCCACTTTTTTCTTCATTGGATCTTTAATTACATTTACTTTAACCTGCTTGTAACTGTTTTCGCCATTTACCCATGTCACGTAATAATTTATAGTATAATTATCATCAGTTATTTTTTGAGACTGCAGGGTTCCGCTGGGATTTCCGCCAAAAATACCGACATCATTGTAGTCCATAAATCTGATTTTCTCTATTTCCTCATTTGCGATGGCAAGCGCTATAGTCCTGGTCTTATTTATTTTAACAGTATTTAAAGCAGTAACGGTGCTCTGCAGTAAAATTGCTGTAAGAAGA
>CAYMPQ010000016.1:0-27532 GCA_964392345.1 uncultured Actinomycetota bacterium | reverse complement strand
TGAATTTATCAGGTGTAAATTTAAACTTTTTTAGTTTGTTCTCATCCTGACCCAGCACATATTTCCACAGCCCGCCCAGATGGCAATAACTCCCGGCTCCGCATTTAAGGCATGGCGGTGTCCGTGAATTGAAATATATATGACCAATTAAATTAAATTGCTTGCTATGCGTTACCATACTCTCAAAACAGGCTGTCCCGTTTTGTATTTCTTTTGGTTTTACACCAACAGATACAAGTATCACAGGTTTATCGACTAAAAGTTTTTTGACGTGATGGAAGCAAAACAAACGCGTTAGAAAATTATACATAAATCCTGTTGCCATGCCGAGCTGGTAAGGTGTTCCCAGCACTAAAGCTTCCGATTTTAGCACCAGCTTAAGATACGGATGGAGCTCATCTTTTCTACCGCACATATTTGTTGTGGCACAAAGATGGCAACAACCGCGGCACGGATCAAAGCACAGCTTGGAAAGGTTAATAAAAACAGCTTCCCTGCCACTTTTTTCAAGAACAGCTTTTACAAGCCTATCTGTATTACCTCCTACAAACGGACTGCCACTTACTCCCATTATAGCCAAAGCATAACCTCCCCGAAACTTAGCTTACATTAAAACACTTTTATTTTAGATCATTTTTTATACAGCTTTTTATCTAAGATATACATACACTACCATCCATTGAGAAATATTCAATAGCACTGTAGAGTAAATAATAATTAAACTTAAAAACTCAAGTCTGGAGTAAGAAATTCCTCATTTAGCAGTAAAGTCCTGGTTCTAACTTCGTACTCTATGGCCAGCCACTTCAGACAACCATATCGCAGATATTTAAAAGTGATAATCTTAAAAAAATTCATAATAAAAAATAAAAAGTATATAATATTTCTCAACATGTCAGTTAAGTAAAAAGCATAATGGATATGGGATAAGGTTCTGACGAGTTCTTGATTGTAGTGCTGGTTACCAGTATTATCCATATTTCAGTTAATACAATCGTATTTAGTTTAACGGGCATAGTTAATATAAAGAAGGAATTGAAAATCCAAAAAGTAAAGGTTTTTGATTTCACTGGTATTATCAATTTTGTACAAAAACCTATATTTTTAATTTTTATCCAAAACATATGATAGAAAAGAACAGAATATTTAAAATTAACAGCAGGCGAAACTTAAAAAGAGGAGATAAAACTATGCATAAATTTTATTAAATATTTAAAGTTGATTGTTCTATTTCTTTGTAGAATTTTTTGAAGCAGTTTTTTTAACAGGAAGGATACTTTTAAGTATTTTTTCAGCAGCATCTAAATCTTCTTTGTATTTTCCTGCATCTGATGGATTAAATGCACCGCTTCCCCTGTGATATTTTGTATCAGTAAAATTGAGCTTTTTAAAAAGGTTTACCTCTTTAGTATAGTTGGCAGATAGGTGTTTTAGTACACTAAAAGTGCTGACATGCCAGCTCTTGAACCTCAAGTCCTTGCTGTTCAGATTTCTTATATTATCTATTTCTTTTAGCTTGTTTTCCAGGCTTTTAAGCAATTCTTTTTTTTCCATAGTTTTATTGCAATAGCTTATTGGTTTAATATATCTTACTTTTATAATAATATATTTTATTTAAGAAAAATAAAAGAGTGGCAAGGGGAATCTTTTTATTTTAAATGTTTTTTTAGTATTTCTACAATCTTTGGGATTTTTTTCTTTATTTCTTCAGACAATTCCATTGAAAAATTATAGATTTGACCAGTGCTGGTATCATCAAATATATTAACTCCAACTAAGTAACCATTAATTTTTATTTTTGTTGTCATCTGCAGCAGAGTTAAAACATCCATGAGCCCTGTTTGGTGAAAAGAAATAAATTCAAGGTTAGGGTAGCTCGATGTGCCTATATTGTAGAGTTCGTGAAGCGGAATGACGTAAATATCACCTTTTGAATTTTTTTTGCAGGCTTTGCCGGGAGTTGCAGATTTACATTCAGGGGTTTCTTTGGTGCTGCTTCCGGATATTTTTACAGCATCTACAATTAGGAACTCGCTGTCTTTATATGTTTCAAAAATTGGAAGTAAGCCGTAACCAGCAGTTGCTCCGTCTATTACTTTTACATGTGGGGACAAGCTCATTTTTTCAACTTCTTTTATAACATGTACCCCTATTCCCTCGTCCCCAAGAAGTATATTTCCAATTCCAAGAATTACAGTCTGTATTTTTTTAGTTTCTGAGTGTTTCTCCAATTTATTTAAAGCAAATCTAAATTTTTAAGTAATGTGGGAACATACTTTTCCCACCCAAGTGCCTGGACATGAACTCCTGCACACATTGGTTTAACCTTATTTATAAGTTCTGCAGCAATTTCAATACACATCGATGCCTTGTCCTCTGTTTGCTCCATCTTCTTTATAACTGATTCGGGTACACATACTCCGGGAACAAATTTATTCATATAGTTAGCCATTCTTTCTGATTTTAGGAGTATTACTCCCACAATAATTGGAACACGGATATTCATTTTTGATATCCTATCCATAAATCTTTCAAAAGATTCTGCATCAAATACTGCCTGTGTTTGAAAAAATTGCGCACCCTGGTCTATTTTCTTCTGCATCTTTATTAACTGCAGCCCAAAAGCTGCTTCAGTATCTGATCCCGGGTTTACAACTGCTCCCTTGAAAAACGATGGTTTTTTAGAAAGTTCCTTTCCGGCCATATCATAGCCTTCCTCTAATCTTTTAATTGCCCAGAGAAGCTGTACAGAATCCAGATCAAAAACTGGCTCTGCACCAGGGTGATCCCCGGTGGTAGGATAGTCTCCGGTAAGTGCAAGTATGTTTCTGATTCCAAGGACATATGCACTTAGCAGATCTGATTGAAGAGCAAGCCTGTTTCTATCTCTGCAGGTAACCTGAAATATTGGATCTATTCCCATATCTTTAAGTATATGGCAGGTAGCAAGAGAACCAAGCCTCATGACAGAACTCTGGAGGTCTGTTACATTTACACCATCCACAATTCCTTTTAGTATTTTTGCTGTTGCTATTATTTCTTCGTCTTCAGCACCTTTTGGGGGACCTATTTCACATGTGACAGCAAATTTCCCTTTTTCCAGCACATCTTTAAGGCTTGATTCTAGTTTTGCTGCTTTCTCGTTTTTCTTATTTAATATTTCTGAAGTCATACTACCTCCTCGTCTAAAGCCCATAGATTAGTTTTTCTTATTTCTGGTGATGGAAGCATTTTTTTATAATTCCTTGGCTCAATAAATTTGTACAGCCTATCCAGCTGTCCCAATTTTTCAAGGCGTTTGTAAATAAGTTCCCATCCGCAGTCTCTCTCTGGATCGGTTTCACATTTTCCATTGCTTTGACCGGCACAAGCACCGTTTAAAAGCTTTTTCGGACATGCAGTATACGGACATATGCCGCCTGTATACTCAAGAACACAGTCTCCACACGCATCGCACCTTTCTGTGCCTTGCCACATTCCAGTAACACCACCAAATGTTTTAGTATTTAGGGCAGGATAACAAATTTTACCCAGAGCCTCTGTAGATGCCTGAACTCCCAAGCCGCAAGACACAACCAGTACAGCATCTGAATTTTTTATATCGTTTAATTTTACCCTTACCCTTGATTTAATAAGTGCTTTCTGGCACAGGAAATCTATTGGCATTACTCCAGTTATAATTTTGCCTTCTTTTTCAAGTTCGCTTTTTATATTGTTTACCGCAGCTGCCCCGCCTGTGTCTGCGCCTTCCGGACATCCTTCACAACTGAGGATAAAAATTTTCTTTTCATTCTTTAATTTTTCAACAATTTCTGGCAGTGGTTTCTGTTCAGTTAATATCATAAAGCCTCCTAGACTAGCAAATTAATTTTATATAAATATTTATAACTATACTACTTTATGTTTACCAACCAGGTTTCCTTTTGCTGTTACGACATGTACAGCGCATGCTATACATGGGTCAAAACTTCTGATAACCCTCAAAATTTCTACAGGACTTTCGCTTTCCTTTACTTTAAGTCCAATTAATGCCTGCTCATATGGACCCGGATTTCCATCTTTATCTTTTGGAGATGCATTCCATGCAGTCGGGGTTATTACCTGGTAATTAGAAATTCTTCCGTCCTTAACTGTAAGCCAGTGGCCAAGGGCTCCTCGCGGAGCGCTTGTAAGTCCGATTCCCTTTCCTTCCATTGGCGGAACATATTCAGTGGTTGCAGGCTCTCCTGCTTTTAAGTCCAGCGCCCAGATTTTTGAATAATGGCATAAGAGATTTGCAACCAGCGCTCTTGACAGGTGCCTTCCCATAACTGAATAAAGGTTTGAAATCTTCCCGTTGATTTTTGAAAGTGAAGTTTTTAGCATATCTTTTACAAATGCATTGTCTTTACTGAGATAAGTTGCAAGCAATGATGATATGGGCCCGGTTTCGTAAACTTCACCATTATACCTTGGTGATTTTATCCATGAATAAGCTTCGCTTTTTCTGGCATTTGGTTCTGTCAAACCATTTTCCGGGTTTAGCGGAGATGAATCTTTGTACCAGCTATGCATCACGTCTTCAGTTATATTGCCTATATCCAAACTTTTGTATTTGTCAATATCTTCTACAAGTCCTCCGGCAATAAGGCTATCGTTATAATGTCCATTTGTTTTTACTTTGTAAGATTGGTATGCAAGCAGTTTCTGGCATCCTTTTCCTATTCCAAGGTAATCGCTGTATGCTTCAGCAACTGCAAATACATCTGGCAAATAACAATTTTTAACAAAATCTTCAAGTTCATCAAGCCTCCACAGGTATGAGTGAATCTTATCAGAGGTCAGCCGTTCGGATACCCCGCCTGCTACAATTGCAGAATCATGGGGCCATTTACCACCAAAAATACTTGCCATCTCCTGAGCTTTTCTGTACAAATCCAGAGCTTTAAGATAATGGCCGGCAACTTCATTTGTAGTCCTGGTATCAAGCCTGTAGTCTATTTCATTACGCGGCAGAAATGGTTTAGAGTAACCTTGCTCGAGGAAAAGTTTTAAGTTATTTAAATCTAAATTGCTGCCTCCGTATTCTGATACTTTGGAAGGATCAATATAATCAAGTCCGCTCAGTATGTAAAAATGCAGGATATGGTCAGCAATTGTTCTTGTGGCATGAATCAGGTTTCTCATTAAGATTCCGTTTTCAGGAATTTTATCTGTAAGCCCCGCACAGTCTTCTAAAGCTGAAACAGAAGCTATGGCATGCGGTTCAGGACAAACACCGCATATTCTCTGGGAGAGTATAACTGCGTCCCTCGGATCTCTTCCTTTAAGTATGATTTCCATCCCCCTGAACAAGGTACCGCTTATGCTTGCATCCTTTATTTCTCCATTATCTACGATAGCTTCAACTTTTAAGTGGCCCTCTATTCTGGTTATGGGATCTATAACTATTTTTTTCACTTTTTCACCTTCTTATTTTTTATTTTTAGTTACAATTTTTTTTTCGTTAGCAGGAACTTCTACATCAATTATTTTTTCATAAAAATCTCCCAGATAGTCGGGATATTCAGGCTGCGTACATCCACTGCATGGCGATCCGCTTCCTATGGCCCAGTTAATTTTGTTATTCCATCTCCTTGTAGGACAATCGGAATAAGTTATTGGTCCCTTGCAGCCTAACTCATATAAACAGCCCTCGTCTCCAAGACGCTTTGCAAATTTTCCTTCATCAAAGTATGCTCTATTCGGACAATTTTCATGAACCAGCTTTCCGAAATATGTTTTTGGTCTCTTTAAATCGTCCAGCTGAACTTTTTCCAATCCTCTGGTTAGTACAGCCTCCAATGTCCCAAACAGCCAATCAGGATGTGGCGGACAGCCCGGAATATTGATAAGAGGGGTTTTAATTTTGTTACTTAAGAAGATGTCTCCAACACTGAGCGAGCCTGTTGGATTAGGCAAAGCTGCTGCAATACCCCCAAAAGATGCACATGTACCAAGAGCTATTACCATGCTTGCGTTTGGAGCCAGTTTTGATACTTCTTCAAGCATGGTATATTTTTTACCATTTTTTTCTCCTATTACACAAAAAATACCATTTTCTTTGGTGGGTATAGCTCCATCTATAATTAATACGTAGCCCTTCTCGCTGGCTGCTTTTTCAAGAATATCCATGGCAAGATTTCCGCTTGCAGCCATAATGGTTGGATGAAAAATGAATTCAAGCTTAAAGCCCGGAACAATATCCTGCAACAAGATATTTTTTATTGATGGATAGCTGGAGCATAATGTGGATGTTGCACATCCGGTACATGCTGCCCCCTGGAGATAAATTACAGGTATTGTTTGTTTGCTTTTTTTAGAGTTCATATCAGCTCCTTACAATTATTATTTACATACAGCAGGCACTCTTGTTTTTTCACAAGATACGATTTGTGTTACAAACATGATACTTACTTTATTAGTAAAAGAAAGATATTGCAAGTATATTATCCAAATTTATGTTTAATTTCAAATGCAAACTAAAATGTTGATTGCTTTCTTAAAAAGTTCTGCAAATTTTTTGAAAAGAACACTGCTTTTTTGCAGTACTCTATACAGCCTTGCAGGATTTTCACCTTATAAAAATTTCTTGTTAGATGTAAAATAGAAGCAGCAAATAAAAAAATAATTTACATGCACGAATTTATAGCATGTACATATGGGATATGAATAACATTAGTAAAAAATTTGAGCAAATAGAACACCTTTCAGATATTGGTATCAAGATCTATGGAAATAGCCTGGAGCAGTTGTTTGAAAATGCTGCTGAAGGCATGTTTTCTATTATGTGTGACTTAAAAAAAATTAATCCCGCTGTAAAAAGAAACATAACTATAGAGGAATACAACAAGGTGAGCTTGGAGGGATTACTTGTGCTGTGGCTTGAAAATTTACTTTACAGGTTTGAAATAGAGGATATGCTATTTTCAAGATTTAAAATTAAAAAATTTTTAACAGAAGATAGTAGGAGCATAATAAAAGCAGATATTTTTGGTGAAAAAGTAGATTTTGGAAAGCACGAGATAGTAGTTGCCGTAAAAGCACCGACTTACCACATGCTTGAGGTAAGAAAAGACAAAAATAGCAGGGGATGGACTGGTAAAGTAATCTTTGATGTTTAAAATTGGAGGATTTTACTATGAACAGATATGAGATTAACAAAATAAGTGACTTTAAGTGGGAAATAGTAAAAGATGACAGTCTGGGTATGAGGGTTCCCGGGATAATCTTTGCAGACGAGCAGCTCTTAAAACATGCAGTAGATGAAAATACCATAGACCAGGTCATACATGTTGCATCTCTTCCCGGAATTTTAAAGGCATCTTATGCTATGCCTGACATACATTATGGATACGGGTTTCCAATTGGCGGAGTAGCTGCTATGGACAAAGATAGCGGAGTTATATCCCCGGGAGGGGTAGGGTTTGATATTTCATGCGGAGTTAGGATTTTAAGAACCAATTTAGGAACCGGCGACATTAGAGACAAGCTTGAAAACATAATGTACAAAATGTCCTTTAGCATACCTAAAGGAGTGGGAAGCAAGGGGAAGATTAAATTGTCAGCTTCTCAGATGAGCCAATTATTTACAGGTGGTGTAAATTGGGCCATAAGGAATGGATATGGATGGGATGAAGATAAATATTTTATGGAAGAAAATGGCTGCATGGAAGGGGCGAACCCTGATTTTGTCAGCAAAAGAGCCGTGGATAGAGGCTGTGAGCAGGTAGGAACGCTTGGCTCAGGAAACCACTTCGTTGAAATTCAAAGGGTTGATGAAATATATGACGAGAAAGCAGCCAGTGTCCTGGGTCTTAAAAAAGACCAGATAACCATAATGATTCATTCAGGATCCCGTGGGTTGGGGCACCAAATATGCAGCGATTATTTAAAAGTAATGCAGCAGGCTTCTTTAAAATATGGAATAAAACTGGTTGACAGGCAGCTTGCATGCGCTCCGGTATCTTCTCCGGAAGGCAGGAGATATTATCATGCAATGGTATGTGCTGCTAATTATGCAATGGTTAACAGACATTGCCTTGCTCACTGGGTAAGGCTTGTAATGGAAGAAATATTTAAAAAGTCAGCAAAAAAGTTAGGTATGGAATTAATTTATGATGTCTCGCATAATATTGCTAAAATGGAAATGCACGATATTAATGGAACAATAAAAGAGATCTGTGTACACAGAAAGGGTGCTACCAGGGCATATGGGCCATATCATAAAGATATTCCCGATACTTACAGGGAAATAGGCCAACCTGTTATAATACCGGGGGATATGGGAAGATATTCGTATATGCTGCTGGGAACCAAAGAAGCTATGGCTGAAAGCTTTGGATCCACATGCCATGGCGCAGGCAGACTTTTAAGCAGGACCAAGGCTAAGAAAAATATAAGGGGAAGTGAATTAAAAAAGGAACTCTTTGATAAGAAAGGGATTGTAGTTATGGCTGGAAGCATGTCAGGTCTGGCAGAAGAAGCTCCGGAGGCTTACAAAGATGTAAGCAGGATAGTTGATATTACTCAGAGTGCTGGAATTTCTAAGAAAGTTGCAAAACTTTGTCCTCTTGGTGTGCTTAAAGGATAAGCAGGCTTTACCTGCTATAGTGACACTGTACCGCATCTCTTATAGCGTCTTTCATAGTCTCAGAGGGCCCCTGCTTTAATTATTTTTCCCATTGCACGCAAGCTGCCCGCAGGCTGCATTTATATCCCTGCCAAATCTGAAGCGCTCAGTTACATTTATATGGTTATCCTTGAGAATTTTTTTAAAGCTTGATACCGTCTTTGTTGAAGGAGGCTTCAATTTGCCCTTTCCGTTATATGGTATCAGGTTTACAAAATATAAATAATTTTTAAGCAGTCCAGCCAATTCCTCTGCAAGCTCCAAACTGTCATTTAAATCTTTTATCAAAACATATTCAAACATAACCCTGCGTTTTGTTTTATTTACATAGTAATCCGCAGCTTTCATTAGTTCCCCGATAGGATACTTTTTATTAATGGGCATTATTTTTGTGCGCAGCCCGTTATTGGGAGCGTTCAGAGATATTGCAAGATTTGCCTGTATGCCGATATTGGCAAATTTCCTTATTCCATCCGGCAGGCCTGCAGTTGAAACTGATATATGCCTTGCGCCTATATTGAGTTTTTCTTTATTGTTTAATATCCCAATGGCTTTAGACACATTAGTAAAATTTAAAAAAGGTTCACCCATTCCCATAAAGACTATGTTTGTAATCCTGGTGCCGGCTTTTTTTAAATATCGGGCAAAAAATAGTACTTGATCAATAATTTCAAAAGCCTCCAGGTTTCTTTTAAAACCTATTTCACCGGTCTTGCAGAATATACATCCCAGAGGGCAGCCAGCCTGTGAGGAAACACAGACCGTATTTCTTTTTCCTTCATACATCATAAGAACTGATTCAATTGCAAGGCCATCCTCAAGAATAGTCTTGTTCTTAAGTGCATTGTTTGTCAGGGATGTTACCTTGCTGTTGTTATATTTATCTATAGGAAATTCTGAATTCAGCTTGGCCCTTAAATAATTTGGGAGTGAAGTAGCATGCGACCAGTCTTCAATCAGGTCATGGTACAGGGCTTTTTCTATCTGTTTGATCCTGTAGCCGGGCTCATTTTCTAAAAAAAATTCCAATTTTTTAAAGTTCATCACACCTGCAATCATTTGTCTATTTAATAATATGCTATACCTAATAATAACATAATAATTATCATATTTTTTAATTAAACGGAATAAATTGTTATAAAAAATACTATTAACTTTTAATGCGGTTTTCTAATTGACAATTAGCAAGAAATTGCTACTATTACCTCGATTAAATTAAACACGCAAACCCACATATGTGTGCGTGCGTGGCTTCAGCAATATATGGTGCAGCCAGTTTGATCAATCACTGTGGAGCGAGAATTTTCTTGCCTGTTTGTTTTTTTTATTTTTGAAAGGAGAAATTTAATGAAAGGGGAATCGCAAAAAAGGGAGCCTCCCCGAAAGGGAGCCATAACCAAGAAAAGAAAAACAACAATTGGGCCTGTATCAAATTTAGAGGAGTATGTGAAGCCGGATTGGTGGAGAAATATATTTAATTCTATATACTTAAAGACGGATGCTGACATAATAAATGATAGAGATATAACGAAAAAAGAAATTGACTTTTTTACCCAAATACTTAATTTATCCAATGAAGATAGGATTTTAGATTTATGCTGCGGGCATGGGAGGCATTCAATTGAATTAGCCAACCGGGGTTACAGGAATGTGGAGGGGCTTGACCGGTCCCATTACCTGATACAAAGGGCTAAAAAGGTATGCCCATATATCAAATTCAGGGAAGGGGATGCAAGAAAATTAAGCTATCCTCCCGACACCTTTGATGTAGTAATGATTCTTGGCAATAGCTTTGGCTATTTTGAAACAACAAAAGAAGACCTGACAGTCCTTCAGGAGGTATATAAGATCCTTAAACCCTGGGGGCGGTTTCTAATTGATGTCACAGATGGCGAATATATAAGGAAAAATTTTCAACCCCGTTCCTGGGAATGGATAGACAGCAAATATTTTGTCTGCAGGGAAAGAATGCTTTCTTCTGACAACAGGCGGCTTATTACCAGGGAGGTAGTAACTGATACCCGGAAGGGAATAATTGCGGACCAGTTTTATTCCGAAAGCCTATACTCTTTTGAAGATATAAAGAACCTGATGGAGATAGCTGGGTTTAGCAATATAGTAAACTATGGAATGGTTTCCACTGATTCAAAAAGGAACCAGGACCTAGGCATGATGGAAAGAAAAATAGCGGTTTCTGCGGTTGTAAAAAAACAGTGGTCTGTTATAAAAAAGGAGAAGAAGAAAGCAAAAAATGTTGTTGTCATTTTGGGAGATCCCAATAAGGCAGATATATTAAAACCCCTTTATGTATTTGATGATGATGATTTCTATACAATTGATATGATGAAAAACGCATTGAGGGAAATCGAGAAAAAAAATAATTACAGTTTTACATACTTTTCAAACCATGACACTTTAATTACTGACCTCATCAAATTTAAAGAAAAAAATGGAATAGATATGGTCCTTAATTTATGTGATGAGGGTTATTTTAATGAAGCAATGAAAGAACTGCATGTTCCGGCCCTCCTTGAGATACTGGGCCTTCCTTATACAGGTTCCCATCCACAATGCCTGGCATATTGCTATGATAAATCTCTTGTAAGGGGTATTGCCAGGGAAATGAGTGTCCCGGTTCCAAAAGCGTTTTTTATAAAGCCTGAGGATACCAGCTTTGATATACCTTTCACATTTCCGGTAATAATCAAACCGAATTTTGGGGATTCAAGCTTTGGAATAACTGAGCAGAGTGTTGCTGACAGTATCGAAAAAACCATATCTGCAATTTCAAATATTAGGGAGAAATTCGGGTATGATAAGCCGATATTAATTGAAGAGTTTCTGAGCGGGAAAGACCTTAGTATTGGTATTATTGGAAATTCGCCGGATTCCTATATTATTCTTCCCATTATTGAGGAAGATTATTCAGAACTGCCTGCTGGATTGCCAAAAATATGTGGTTATGAAGCAAAATGGCTGAAAGAATCACCTTACTGGAAAATAAGATCAGTCCCTGCAAACCTTAATGAGGAAACAGAAGGGTTTATAGGAGAATGCAGCCTCAAGATGTTTGAAAGGCTTGAGTGCAGGGATTACTGCAGGTTTGACTGGAGACTGGAGTCTTCGGGCAATCCAAAACTGTTGGAAATAAATCCAAATCCTGGCTGGTGCTGGGATGGCCACCTGGCTAAGATGGCAATGTTGAAGGGAATTACCTACAGTAAAATGCTTTACATGATTCTAAAGGCAGCAGAAAACAGGGTAAATAATTTTTAAGATATAAAAATATAAGGTGCTCTTTATTTATCAACAAAGAAAAGGGCACCTTCCTGTGACTTTATTGTTTAGATTTTTCTTTTAATGGAGAGATGATTTATTGATTATTTTATAAAAAGTTAAAAATAACCTGTAAAATTTAAAAAAATTGGTATTTTTAGATTAAATTGGAAAATTTTTTAAAAAATTAACAAAAATTTTAAAATTATAGTATAATTATGTAGAATTTTTAAAAAAGTTTATATAATTTTCACTTTTTTATGATTATATTAATTATTTTAAATCTTTATTATTTTATTTAAATTATTTTTATAAGGGTGATTAACATGAGAGGGATAGGTTTACTGACTGAATTTTCACAAAAAGCAGGTGCCAGGCTTGATCCTAAGAATATAAAAATTGATGATACAACTTTAAGGGATGGTGAACAAACCGCAGGAGTGGTATTTGCAAATGATGAAAAAATACATATAGCTAAAATGTTGGATGACAGCGGAGTCCATCAGATTGAAGCTGGTATTCCAGCGATGGGAGGGGACGAAAAAGAGGCTATCAAAAAGATAGCATCGCTCGGACTTAACTGCAGCATCCTTGGATGGAACAGGGCGGTAAAGTCAGATATTGACGCATCAGTTGAGTGCGGGGTTGATTCTGTGGCAATTTCAATTTCTTCATCTGATATACACATAGAGCACAAACTTAGAAAAAGCAGGGAGTGGGTGCTTGAAAGCATGAAAGCATGTGTGGACTATGCCAAAAGTTTCAATATGTATGTGTCTGTAAATGCTGAGGATGCTTCAAGATCTGATATGGAATTTTTGATTCATTTTGCAAAAGTTGCAAGGGATGCAGGTGCAGATAGGCTCAGGTACTGTGACACACTTGGTATTTTAGATCCGTTTGACACTTTTATGAAGGTAAAAACTATTATTGACATTGTTGGTATTGATATTGAGATGCACACGCATAATGATTTTGGAATGGCAATAGCAAATGCCATTGCCGGAATTAAAGCTGGAGCTATTTATGTAAATACGACTGTAAGCGGTCTTGGAGAAAGAGCTGGTAACGCAGCATTTGAAGAACTGGTAATGGCTCTTAAATATATTGAAGGTGTGGATTTAGGATTTAACACCAAATTATTTAGGGAGCTTTCAGAATATGTTGCATCTGCCTCCGGCAGAGTTATTCCCACATGGAAACCAATAGTAGGCAGTAACTTGTTTGTTTATGAAAGCGAGAGCAAAGCTTCTACTGTTGTGTCAGACTATAAAACCTATAAATTGTTTGGCGCAAGCGATGTCGGTCTTAAAAGTGCTTTAGTAATCGGAAAGTACTCAGGTGACAGATGTGTAATTTCTAAACTAAATTCATTGGGATACAAAGTAAGTGAAAAAGAAGCCGGCGAACTGGCAGAAATATTCAGAGATAAGGCAGTATCGTTAAAGAGAGCTCTTTTTGACAGTGAGATTATTGACACTTATAAATCATACAAGGGCAAATCAAAAAAGGGCAGTAGTTTAACAGCTAAGGAGGGAAGTCAAAAATGAATGCAGTAGAAAATAAAAGAGAAATAAATATTATTGATACTACGCTTCGAAACGGCGAGCAATCGGTAGGTGTGGTATTTTCAAAACATGAAAAAATTCGGATTGCAAAGATGCTTAATGAAGTAGGCATACCTGAGATTGAAATAGGTACACCATCGCTTGGTGCTGTAGAGATAGAAATTATTAAAGAGATTATAAAGCTGGATCTTGGCTGCAAGTTGTTTGCTTATTGTGAAGCTGAACCTGAAGATATAAATCTTGCAGCTAAAACAGGGATAAAAAATATTATTATTAATATTTCTACCTCTGACATACATATAAAAAAGAAATACAATAAAAACAGAACGTGGGTTGTTAATAAGTTAAGGGAATCAATAAGGGCGGCTAAACATAACAACCTCAACTTTATAATAAGTGCCGAGGATGCTACCCGCACAGATTTAGAATTTTTGCTAAAAATGATACATATTGCCAAAAAAAAGGGAGCATACAGATTTAGAATAGGTGACAATGCCAGCGCATACGATCCCTTCAGAACATTTCTTAGCATTAACGCTATTTTAAGCATGGTAGACTTTCCGCTGGAAGTTTATACTAAAAATGATTTTGGCATGGCTACGGCCAATGGCATGGCAGCAATTAGAGCAGGTGCATCAAGTATTGTCGTAGCTGTAAATGGACTCGGGGAAGGTACGGGAAATGCAGCGTTGGAAGAAATTGTAATGGCACTAAGGTATCTTGAAAATGTAGAACTTGGTATAAAAACTTCAAAGTTTAGGGAAATAGCTGAGTATGTTGCAAAAGCATCAGCAAGAGCAATTCCAATCTGGAAAGCTATTGTTGGAACTAATGTATTTGCACATGAATCAGGAATACATGCGGATGGGGTGCTCAAAAATCCAAAAAATTATGAGGTTTTTGATCCTGGCGAGGTAGGGCTCACAAGGCAGCTTGTAGTGGGCAAGCATTCAGGTTCGCATACTATCTTATATAAATTTAAAGAGTTTGGAATAGATCTTACAGACAAGGAGGCAAATGAAATACTTGCATTAACAAGAACAATGTCCATAGACTTAAAAAGGTCTCTTTTTGATAAAGAACTTATGTATATTTACAGGGATTACAAAGAAAAAAAGAAAAAAAGGAAAGGAGGAATTGAGTCGGAAGATGAAGAATAGGGGGAAATCTTATTGAAAAAGACAATTTCTGAAAAGATAATAAGCAGACATTCGGGCGGGGATGCAGGAGCAGGCGATATAGTAGTGGTAGACATAGATGTGGTTATGGCTCAGGACGGAACAGGGCCCCTTGCTGTAAGCCAGATAGAAAAGATGGGATTTGACAAAATAAAAAATTCTTCTAAATCCATCTTTTTTATTGATCATGCTGCTCCCAGTCCAAAAAAGGAACTCTCTAACACTCATAAAGTACTGAGAGAGTTTTCTAAAAAAACAGGAGCGGCCATAAGTGAAGTCGGAAAAGGAGTTTGTCACCAGATCTTAATAGAATCGTATACCTGTCCCGGTGACATAGTGATAGGTGCAGATTCGCATACATGTACCTCTGGTGCACTTGGAGCATTTGCTACAGGGATGGGCTCTACTGACATAGCTGTTGGTTTTGCGCTGGCTAAGACCTGGCTTATGGTTCCAGAGACTGTAAAAGTGAATTTTAACGGAAAGCTTAATTCAGGTGTATATGCAAAAGATCTGATAATTTATTTAATTAGCAAAATTACATCTGATGGCGCCACATATAAAGCCATAGAATTTGCCGGAGAAGCCAGTGATGGATTTAGCATGGACGATAGATTTACCATTTCTAATATGGCTGTAGAAGCAGGGGCAAAAACAGGTATTTTTAACTCAGATGAGATTACAAGGAAATATTTAAAAAAGCAGGGCAGGGAGAACTGCTACCAGGAAGTAACTGCTGACGGCGGAGCCAAATATGAGAATGTTATAGATATTGATTGCTGTAATATAGAACCAATGGTATCCAAGCCGCATACAGTAGATAACGCAGTGCCGATAAGCAATCTGGGCAAAAACAAGGTAGACCAGGTATTTATTGGAACCTGCACCAACGGGAGACTTAGTGATTTAAAAATAGCAGCAGACATACTTAAAGGCAGGGAAGTTGCAAGCAGTGTAAGACTTGTAGTGGCACCAGCATCAAAAAATGTTTTTGTTAAGGCATTAGATGAAGGAATAATAAAAACTTTAGTAGAAAGCGGGGCAGCAATACTTCCTCCCGGGTGCGGTCCATGCGTTGGAGTACATCAGGGAGTGCTTGGTGATGGCGAAGTCTGCCTTTCAACACAAAACAGAAACTTTAAAGGAAGAATGGGAAACCCCAATTCTTTTATTTATCTTTCTTCTCCAGCTACTGCAGCCTGGAGTGCTGTTAAGGGATATATAGCAGATCCCAGGGAGGTGTTAAGCAAATGACGGATTTTGGCGTAGAGAAAAAAATACTGAAAGGAAAGAGTTTTAAATTTGGAGACGATATATCCACCGATTTAATTGCTCCCGGCAGATATTTTCACCTCAGATCAAATATGGGTGAACTGGCAAAGCATGTTCTTGAAGATGCTGATCCTGAGTTTGCAAAGAAAATAAAGAGCGGAGGTTTTGTAGTGGGAGGCAAAAATTTTGGCCTTGGTTCCAGCAGGGAACATGCTCCAACAATAATTAAAATTGCCGGAGCTGGAGCAGTTTTAGCTAAATCGTTTGCACGAATTTTCTTTAGAAATTGTATAAATGTTGGACTGCCTGCTCTTATTTGCGATACAGATAAAATTGATGAGGGGGATTTGCTGGAAATAAATTTGGGAGAAGGAACAATTAAAAATATTACAAAAAATTTAGAAATAAGTTTCAGCCCGCTGCCGGAAGTTATGGTTAAGATTTTAGGCGATGGCGGCCTGGCTGAACACGTAAGGAAGAACAGAGGGTTTAATCTATGAAGCATAATATAACGTTGATACCAGGAGATGGAATAGGGCCTGAGATAACCGAAGCTACGGTAAAAGTTGTAGAAGCAACAGGGGTGGAGATAAATTGGGACATAGTGAACGCAGGAGCAGAAGTTTATGAAAAAGAAGGAACAGTGCTGCCACAAAGTGTCATTGATTCTTTAAAAAAGAACAAAGTTGGAATAAAAGGTCCCATCACTACTCCGGTTGGGACCGGGTTTAGAAGTGTAAATGTAATGATGAGAAAATTGTTTAACTTATATGCATGTGTCAGGCCATGCAAAAGCTACCCCGGTGTCAGGAGCAAGTATAGTGATATAGATTTAGTGATTGTAAGGGAAAATACTGAGGATCTGTATGCAGGAATAGAATTTGAGTGCGGGAAAAATGAGACTGCTGAGCTCATTGATTTTATAAAAGACAAGAAAGATATACAGATTAGAGAAGACAGCGGTATAAGTATAAAACCAATATCTATAGGAGCTTGTGAAGATATTATTAGATTTGCTTTTGAGTATGCGGTAAAAAACAATAGAAAAAAGGTAACCTGTGTTCACAAAGCAAATATAATGAAATACTCTGATGGTTTGTTTTTAAAGGTGTTTAAGGAGATAGCGCCTGAGTATAATGAAATAGAATCAGAAGACAGGATAGTGGATAATATGTGTATGCAGCTGGTTCAAAAACCGAAGCTATATGATGTGATGGTTCTACCTAACCTGTACGGTGATATAATTTCTGATCTCGCGGCAGGACTGGTAGGCGGGCTTGGCGTAGCCCCGGGAGGAAATATAGGGAAGGAAATTGCGCTGTTTGAGCCAACTCATGGCAGTGCCCCTAAATACAAGGGAGAGAACAAAGTAAATCCTATTGCAATGATGTTGTCTGCAGTGCTCATGTTAAAGCATATTAAGGAAAACAGGTGCGCAGATTTACTGGAGTCTGCAATTGCTCAAAATATTAAGGAAGGTAAATTTGTAACATATGATATGAAACCTTCAAGGGACGATCCTACCGCTGTTGGTACAAGTGAAGTTGCAGATGCAGTAGCGGATAAAATAAAATTATTAAAAGTTTAAAAAATGTGATACATTGTGTGCTTGTAAAATTTAAATTGTTGTTTGTGAATTTAATAGCATTTTGGAAAGGTAGGATTTTATAAATAATGGAAGACAAATTTACAGAAGACTCAAAATTAGCTGAAGTTCTAAAAACACCCGGTTCGGACAAAATTCTTTCAAAATACAAATTGCCATGCCTCCACTGCCCGATGGCAGCTTATGAGGCAGGGGTATTAAAACTTAAAGAAATTTCCAGCATGTATGGAATTGATCTTAAGGGCTTGCTTGAGGAATTAAACAAAATATAAAAAATTAAACTTTTTATTTTATATAATTTTAGCTTCAAATGTTTTGTTGATTATTTTTATTTCTTTATACACAAGAATACTTGTAACTAAAAATGCAAGAAAGTCAGAAACAGGCCAGGATAACCAGACTCCATTTAAGCTAAAAAACAGTGGCAGTATCAATATAGATGGGATTAAAAACAGCAGCTGCCTTGATAGTGTTATAATCAGAGCAGGTGAAGGTTTTCCAATTGCCTGGAACAGGCTGCCTCCAATTATTAAAAAGCCTAACAATGGTAAAAATATTGCAATAGTCCTCATTGGCAGCACGCTGTTTGCAATAAGTTCATTACCGCCGCTGAAAAGGCTTAATAAAGGTTTTGGGAAAAACATGATTATAATAAATCCAGTACTTGCTATTGCTGTTGTCCACACAACCGCCTCCCTTAAGACCCTTTTTACTCTTGAATACAATCTTGCACCATAGTTAAATCCTATAATTGTTGAAAAACCCTGAGCAATTCCTATAATTGGCATTAGGGTAAAATCTATTATTCTAATTGTAATACCAGATATTGCTATATAAAGATCATTTCCATAATGAAGTATTGCTCTGTTAAATATTAAAAATATCACACTGTCAATAAATGCCATTAAAAATGAAGGGAAACCAATTAGTAGTATATTTTTTATTAAGTCTTTTTTTATCTTAAACATAGTGGAGTTAAAGTGGAACATACTTTCCCCGGACATAAAGTAGAAGATTATGTAAACGCAGCTTGCTATCTGGCTTATTATTGTCGCTATGGCAACTCCCCTTATACCCATTTTAAATACAAATATAAATATGGGATCCAGTATAATATTTAAAACAGCGCCTATAACCATTGAGTACATTGCAGCTCTTGGTCTTCCTTCAGCTCTTATAATATTGTTTGAGCTAATACAAAAAGAAAGAAAAATAAAACCAAGCAGTATGATCCTCATATAATCTTTTGCATAAGGCAGGACTTCTTTTGAGGCGCCCAAAAAAATAAGAAATTTATCAATAAAAATAAAAGATATTACCATTAATACAATATTGATGGCTAAATTTAATAAAATAGCATTGCCGGCTGTGTTGATCGCAGTATCTTTTTTCTTTTTCCCTAAAGATCTTGATATAATTGATGCAGAACCACTACCAATCATAAATCCTATTGCCATCATAGTTATCTGTATTGGCAGCACAATGGTGAGAGCAGCAATAGCAATTGGGCCCACGCCTCTTCCAACAAAAAGCGTATCGACAATATTGTAAAGAGAGCTTATTACCATACCCACAATTGCAGGCAATGAAAACTTAAACAGCAGCGTCCTTATATTGTCATTTAATATGCTGTGCCTTTGTGAATCCATAATTTTAATATTTAGAAAATTAATAAAGTAAAATTATATTTGATTTATGAAATAAGCACAATTATATTGACAACAACAAAGCCAGGAGTAAAATGCTAATATTGCTAATTATGATGTAATTTTATCAATACAAAGGGGATTTAAAGGTGAGTTGGAATTTTGAAGTAAACTCAATATTGGCTGTTGGTTTGTTTGTAGTGATTGGGCTTTTAGGTGGGTTTGCTGCTAAAAAACTTAAAGTTCCAACTATTAGCGGCTATATTATTATTGGCATTTGCATAAGTTTGCTAAATATCGTACCCAGAGAGTTAATTGATGGTGAGTTAAACATAATTACTGATGTTAGTCTGGGTGTCATTGGCTATTTGGTAGGCGGTGGACTTTATCTTAAGAAATTAAAGAAATTTGGGAAAAATATTGCAGTAATTACTCCATTTGAAGCGTTAGGCGCCTGGATATTTGTTACTATTCCAATAGCATTTCTTGGACCATTTATTATCAGAGTAGGGGATCCAAGTCTTAGCTCATATCACAGCTTTTTACCAATGGCTATTGTTCTTGGTGCTATCTCATGTGCTACTGCTCCGGCTGCAACTTTAGCCATAATACGTGAATATCGGGCAGGTGGGTCTTTTACTACAACGCTGCTTGCAATAATTGTACTGGATGATGCGATTGCGGTTATTGCTTATGCTGTTGGTTCAAATGTTGCTGAATCATTAATGGGTGGTTTCCAAAGTATTTCATTATATAATATGCTGTTGCTTCCAGCAGTTGACATTATTGGTTCTATAATTTTAGGAGCTATCCTTGGTTTTGTGCTGGCTTATGTAAGCCGCTTTATTAAAAAGAGGCCTCAACTGCTGGCAATGGTCTTGGGCACAATTTTTTTGTGTATTGGCTTAACAAAGGCCCTGGGTATTTCAAGTATTATGGCAAATATGACCATGGGTTTTGTTATAGTGAATAAAATACGTGATAA
This sequence comes from uncultured Actinomycetota bacterium, assembly GCA_964392345.1. Classification (GTDB taxonomy): domain Bacteria; phylum Actinomycetota; class Humimicrobiia; order Humimicrobiales; family Humimicrobiaceae; genus JAUVXY01. The sequence continues at coordinate 7,351 of CAYMPQ010000016.1, read as the reverse complement.
TGAAGACATGTTTGGTGTGATTAATAATATTGAAAATGTAATTTTTGCCATGTTCTTTACTTTAGCGGGTGCCCACTTTGATTTGGGTGTTATAAAAACAGCTGGAATACTTGGCGCAGCACTGGTTGTTTTTAGATTTATTGGCAAATTTATTGGTGTTAATGTAGGAGCATCTTTTTCTCATGCTCAGCCAATAATTAAGAAATATCTTAGTTTTGGCTTGTTTCCAATAGCTGGAGTTACAATAGGATTGGCCATGTTGATAAAACAACATGATGCTTTTTCAAGCATGAGCAGTATAATGGTAAATGGTATTTTAGCGTCAGTTATTATAAATGAAATAATTGCTCCTCCTTTGACAAAATATGCTATTTTTAAGTCGGGAAATGCATTTAAAAAAGATTAGCTACAAACATTTACATATTGGATAGGAGTGTGATATGGAAGAACTGCATGCAAAAGATATTATGACTAAAAAAGTTATTACAATAAATAAAGATGCTACTGTAGGCGAACTGGCAGAACTACTTGTAAAAAATAAAATATGTGGCGTGCCTGTTGTTGATAATGATGGTAAATTAGCAGGGATGGCTACAGAAGCTGATATAATAGTTAAAGAATCAAACCTTCCTTTTCCATTGTCTTTCAGCTTTGCTTTTCTTGAAAATTATGAAAGCTATACAAAAACTACAAAAGATTATTTAGAAACCAGGGTCGAAGATATAATGACAAGAAAGGTAAAAATTGTTAACGAGGATATGCCAGTCAGCAAAGTTGCAAATATTATGATAAACAATAATATAAATAGGCTTCCCGTGCTGGATAAAAGCAATAAATTAGTAGGAATAATAACAAGGGCGGATATCATAGCATCGATGATTAAAAAGGGTAAGAAGCAAGAAAAAGCAAATAAGTAAACTACTTTTCACTTCATTTTCCATTTGGTGAGGACATTTTCTCTGTCAAATATCTTAGTGCACAGTTTTAACAGAAGTGGGCAGGTTAATATTAAAATCAAACACCCCAGCAGCAAATATACTATATTCATAAGGAAAAAACCTGCAATCTGAAAACCAATTATTGCATAAATTGGAATTATAATAATAGACCCTATTCCCTGCGCAGATCTTATATCGGTTGATTTTGATGAAACGATGATACTGATTATTGTAATTATAAAAGATATTATTGGGCTTAAAACGAAAGCTACGATTACCCACTCTATGGTTGGCAGCGGAACAAAGCCAAGTTTTATATAGGAAGTTATATCGATTACAGCTGCCAGTAAAATGAAATTTATTGTTGAAATAACAAAAGCTGGAACAAGAGCAGTTAGTGATTTTCCAAGCATAAGTTCGGAAGTCTTAATCGGTGTTGCCAGCAGAGGTTCTAAAGTATTGCTTTCTTTTTCCATAATTATAGAAGCAGGTGCAATAAGACTTGGCACCATAGCTGGGATCATAAGCAACAAGATTAAGAATTGCTTTATCGTAAAGCCAATAAGCACTCTCATAGGGTCATCAGTATATCCGAATACCTTATTGATAAAATTAATGGTGTCACCGTCTTTTAATATAGCATTGCTCCCAATAGTAATGGCCAGAGGCATACCAATAGAAAAAACTGCGGTGATTATTAAAATCGGCATCCATATGTTTTTGTTTTTTATAACTTCCTTAATTTCTTTTTTAAAAATTATGGCTGCATTCTTCATTTTTCTTCTTCCTTTATTAAGTCTAAATATATTTCTTCAAGACTTGCCTTAATTTCATTAAAATACAGGATTTCAGCTCCACTATCTACCAGGCTCTTAATTATTGTTGGGTTTATAATTTCGGCGTTTTTTAAAGATATATTAATTTTATTATCTTGAGCTTCTATGTCAGTTATTTCTTTTATCTGTCTTAATATTTCCACATATTTTCTGGCAGTATCCTTAAATACAATCTCTGCCTTTTTGCTTTTTTTGTCACTTTGCAGCTCAACAAGTGATGCAATTTTAATTATTTTCTTTTTTATTATGCAGACCCTGTCTGATAGGCTTGATGCTTCTTCAAGATTGTGGGTGCATAGGAAAACAGTTGTTTTTTCTTTCTGGAGATTTTCAATAAAGTTTCTAACCATGTGGGCGCTTTCTGGATCCAATCCGGCTGTTGGTTCGTCTAAAAACAATATTTTAGGTTCATGGATTAACGCTCTGGCCAGTGCCAGTTTTTGTTTCATGCCTTTAGAGTATGTCCCTGCGAGGTCATCTTTTCTATCCCAGAGGCCGAACATCTTTAGATATTTTTTAATGTTATCCTTTCTTTTCTTATCCGGGATGTTGTAAAAACTGGAGTAGTAGTCCAGATTATCATAGCCAGATATCTTTTCATACATTCCAGGTGTTTCAGTTAGAAGACCTGTTATGGACCTAATATACCCCCCATCTTTTTGAGGGTCTTTGCCATCCACAATTATTTTTCCTGAAGTAGGAGAAATAAGAGTTGAAAGCATTCTAATAGTAGTTGTTTTTCCTGCACCGTTGGGCCCTAAAAAACCAAAAATTTCACTTTCTGCTATTTCAAAAGAAATATTATCAACTGCGGTTACTGTTTCAAATTTTTTGGTTAAGTTTCTTACTTCTATCATAGTGGAAATTTTACAGATAATTTTATATTTTATCAAACGTAAAAAATCCTAATTTAAAAATGTTAAGATATCTAATGTTTGGGAAAATAAGATTGAGAAATAGAAGTATTGTATTTACTTATCCTTACTCAAGTGATAAAGTAATACCAAAAATAAAAATTAAGGATATTTTAAATGAAAGCGACCACAGTAACCAAGAAGGGACAAATAACGATTCCTAAAGTTATAAGGGAACAGCTTATTCTAAAAGAAGGAGATAAAGTATTAATTAAATTAGAAGGGAACATAGCTATTATAAAAAAGATACCTTCTATTTTTGATCTTCAGGGTTCTGTTAAAGTTCCAAAGGAAGTAGGGAATTTAAGCTGGAAAGAAATTGAAAAGAGAGCACATGACTATATGGTAAAGAAGGCAGGATTTTGAAAAATAGAATTTATGCTGACACCAATCTTTTTATACGGTTATTTACCAACAGTCCTCCAGAACAGGCAGAGAAATCAAAAATTTTTTTAAGGCAAGTTGTTAGTGGTAACTATGAATTATTTGTATGCGATCTTATTATTGCGGAGATTGTTTATGTTCTAGATAGCCTCTATAGCCTAAATAGAAGAGAAATTGTAGAAAAGATAATCGCAATAGCTGAAATTGATAATACAGTCTTGGAAAATAGATTAATTATTTTGAGTGCCTTAAATCTATATGAAAAAAATAATATTGATTTTGTGGACGCATATTTAGCAAGCCATGCTAAAAAGAATGGATGTGATCAAATAGTTACGTTTGATAAAGATTTTAAAAAGCTGGATTTTATAAAGCAAATTAATCCAGAATAGTCCTCTGCATTTTATATTCTTTAAAATCCCAAAGAAGTTTTTGAGATTTTTTTAAGCTTTTAATATAATACATATTCTTATTATTAGAAAAGCATTAAACTTTTTTGTTTCTGTTGAAATAATTAATAAGATGATAGTATAAATAAGACCAGGTAAGTGGTAATGAGAAGTTTGGATTGAAGGTGAAAATGGGTACAATTACTGAGACTAAAAAAATAGATATATTGATGATAGATAATTATGATTCATTTACTTTTAATCTTGTACAATACCTCGGGGTATTAGGAGCGAATATAAAAGTCAGTAGAAATGATAAAATTAGCATCTCAGGTATTGAGAAAATGTCACCATCTAAAATTGTTATTTCACCAGGTCCCGGAAGACCGATTGATGCAGGAATTTCAAAAGAGATGATTAAATATTTTTATAAAAAAATACCAATTTTAGGGGTTTGCCTTGGGCATCAATGTATGGGAGAAGTATTTGGCGCAGAAGTTATAAATTCTGGGATAGTGGTTCACGGTAAGACCTCACTTATTTATCATGATGGAAATACTATTTTTGATGATATTGAAAATCCTTTTGAAGCTGCAAGATACCATTCTTTGATTTTAAAGAAAGATACTATCCCACCTTTTCTTGAAATAACTGCTCACACCGAAGATGGTATTGTAATGGGGATAAGACATAAAAATTATAAATTAGAAGGGATACAATTTCACCCCGAATCCTTCCTGACTCCATGCGGGCTAAAAATATTGAAAAACTTTATTAACTTATGAAAGTCCTTTCAACAACCTCAGTTATCAGTAATTTGGACATACTTCCCCAGGATGCAGCTTATGTTTTAAGAGGCAGCGAATATTTGTGTTTTTTAGACAGCAGTTTAACTCCAGATAAATATTCTAAATTTTCTTATATTGCATGGGATCCAAAATTTACAATAAAAAGCTTTGGCTACAGGAATGAGTTTAATATTATTTCCAAAGGTATAAAATATTATTCTTATCAGCATCCATTATTTTTTTTAAAACAAAATATTGGCAGTTACACAGGCGGCTCTTTAGAGGATGACAAAAATAGCATTAGAACCTTGTTTATAGATGGAAATAAAATCAGAGAAGCTGCATCGGTTGATTTTAAATTGCCAGATTTTAAAGGAGGATTTATAGGTTATTTTTCTTATGATTTAAAAAATTATATTGAAAAGCTTCCCCAAAGCGTTCTGTATGATATCAGCCTTCCATTGTTTTATTTTACATATTATGACAAATTAATTTCCTATAGCCATGATGAAAATAAATGGTATTTTATTAGAAATTTTCAAATAAAATCAAAAGACAGGAAGTGTGGCAGCAGTACTGATATTATTTTTTTGCCTGGTGACTATATAGATTATGATTTTGAGGACAAAGGTTTAGCAAAAAGGGTTGATTTAGAAAAAAGGGAAGTTGCCGGGAGACTGAGTTGCTGCAAGCAGGAGATTAATATTGACAATAAAAATAATGGCTTTAGTGAAATAAAAAAAAGCATAATAGACAAATATTACAAAAAAAATATTCCAAGTATAGATCTTAAGTCTAATTTTACCAGAAAGAATTATCTGCAAGGTATAACAAAAACTAAAAAATATATACATGACGGCGATATTTATCAAGTAAATTTTAGCCAAAGATTTGAATGTAATTTACAAGTAGATCCAGCCGACTTGTACTATATATTAAGAGAAAAAAATGCCGCTCCATTCTCTGCGTTTATAAAATTTCCTGAACTAAGCATAGGAAGCTCTTCGCCGGAAAGATTTTTATTTTTAAAAGATGGTATTATAGAAACTCGTCCCATAAAAGGAACCAGGCCAAGAGGCAAAGATGAAAATGAAGATAAAAAGTATGCAAAGGAACTAAAAAATAGTATAAAAGATAGAGCAGAACTTAATATGATTGTTGACCTTGAGAGGAACGATCTAGGGAAATTTTGCTATTATGGAAGTGTAAAAGTTTTTGAGCATGCTGTTATAGAAAAATATGCCAGAGTATTTCATTCTGTTTCTACGGTAACAGGCAAAGTAAAAAAAGGATATGATATAGCAGATATAATAAAAGCTGCTTTCCCCGGTGGATCCATTACCGGGGCTCCTAAAATAAGAGCTATGGAAATAATTGACGAACTTGAACCAGTGGCCCGGGGCATCTATACGGGTTCTATGGGTTATATTGGAATTGGCAGTGTCATGGACTTAAATATTGTAATCAGGACATTTGTTGTAAAGGGAAGTAGGTTTTATTATAATGTAGGCGGCGGAATAGTAGAGGACTCCAATTCTGGGGATGAATATGATGAGACCCTTGATAAGGGGATTGCCCTTAAAGAGACTTTAAAATTTTTTGAGGCAAAGAATCTAAAAAAGCTGCTGTAGGAAATTACATTGACTGGAAAGATTGCCTTGTGTTTATAAAGAAATATTTCATCTGTATGTTATAATTACAAGGAAATTATTAATGATAATTCTATTAAATATTTTACGAATGGAGCATTAAATGCTGTCGAAATATATATCAAGTGCAATGAGAAAAGCTAAATATGAAATTCTACAAGAGGATAATTCATATTATGGAGAAATTCCTGGTTTTAGTGGAGTATACTCCAATGCTGATAGCTTAGAGAAATGTCGGGATGGGTTAGAAGAGGTTTTGGAAGAATGGTTGCTTTTTAGAATTTCAAGGAATCTGTCTGTCCCGATTATTGATGGAATAAGCCTAAAGATTAAGAAAGTTTCAGTGTAATGCCGAAGTTTGGTCCAATAAAGAGAAGTAACATAATAAAGTATTTCAAAAATGCACATATAAACAAGGCTAATTGGGAAGAAATAGAATAAGAGATAGCAGTACTTTGGGGTATAGAAGAAGATATGAAAATGTCTGTTGTGTAAAAGTTTATGAGTAAATATATTTTTATTAATAAAAAGTTAGTTACAAAAAACAAAGCCAAAATTCCAGTTGGAGACAGAGGGTTTTTATACGGGGACGGCTTGTTTGAAACAATGAGAGGCTATAGCGGAAATATATTTATGTTTGATGCCCACCTTCAAAGGCTTTTTTCTTCACTTAACATTTTAAAATATAAATTAAATTTTGATAAATCTTATGTTAAATTAGCTGTCCAAAAAATTCTTAATAAAAATAGGTTAAATGCATGCGACTCATATATTAAACTAATAGTTACAAGAGGAATTTACAACGGAGGGCTTCATTTTGAAAGTTCAGCCAGCCCAAATTTAATAATAATTGCTAAAGAGCTAATTTCTTATCCTGATTATAATTATGAAAAAGGGATAAAGGTTGTCTCTTCTTCTGTAAAAAGGGTGCGTATAGGAAACCCGCTTTATATACACAAACTCTTAAATTATTTTGAGAATATTTATGCAAGAGATGAAGCTTACCTGAATGGAGTCCAGGAAGCGATATTTTTAACCAGGGATCATCTGGTTCTTGAAGGTGCAACATCGAATATATTTTATATAAAGGATAACATTATATATACACCGCCACTCACGCAGAATATTTTGCCGGGAATAACAAGGGGAGTTGTAGCAGATATATGCAGGGAAAACAAGATAAGGCTAAAACAGAGAAAAACTCACTATTTTGATATTGCAGGGGCAGATGAAATTTTTATAACAAATTCTATAGCGGAGATCATGCCTGTAAGCGAGATAGACAAGCATAGGGCCAATGGAAAAATACCAGGTTACTTTACAGCGAAGTTAATGCAGCTATACAAAGAAAAAGTAAATGTATATAAAGAGATAATTAAATAGAAAAATAATTGATTGGAGGAAAATGGATATTTACACTGAATCACTAAAGATGCATAAAAAAAATGTTGGA
>CAYMPQ010000015.1:0-28031 GCA_964392345.1 uncultured Actinomycetota bacterium | reverse complement strand
TAAAATCCACCAATGCTTTTTCTTTGTCGGCAATCAATATTTTAAATCCTTCATAGTGCATTAATCTATAACCTGTAAAAGCCCTTTTTTGACAACTCCTATAAAAGAATGAACCGTACTTATTCTTAAATTCCCGGGTTGGAAGAGTAGTAAGTGATGTTATATGAAAAGCAATATCCGGAATTAAACTATAAATAGATAAGGCTGCCTCAAGTGATACATAAGAAGGTGCATAAAGTTTATTAGCTACATACACATCAGGAATATTTGATCTCAGCCCCGGTTCAACAAGCTCATACAAATTTCTTCTTAATCTTACCAATAAATTTTTTCTAACCCAGCGGCCAAGATTATTTTTTAGAGTTTTTAGATTCTCTTCTGGAAAAAGATTTTCAATATCTCTTAAAGAAAAAATAATTAAATTATTTTTCTTTAACTGAGAGACCAGATCAATATATTTCATTTCAATAAATCCTTATTATTTGGGACTATCTGAAATAAGTATATACCATGCCTTTGTTTCTGTCAAAGTGTGTGCCGGTCATCAGAAACGATCTATTGCATCAATAACTACTTCTATAGGAGTATAATCGCTGTTACTTTTAATAACAATTCCTACTAATTTGCATTTGGAGTTAAGAATAGGACTTCCGCTTTCTCCCCCTACTGCCCTATCAAATTTTTTAAAATAATTTATTTTCCTTTCAGTATTGCCAAGTACATATTTTGGCTCCTTGTCTTCACCAGTATTTACAATTAAACCTTTTCTTAAAGACCTGTGATAAAAAATAGCATAGTCTCTGTTGTTCTCGTGATCATTATTATAATCCAGCAGTTCAGGGTAAATCCAGGCACTGCTGCCATTTGCCTTGAATTTAAAATTGGTATATTTTATATTTTCATATTCAATATTATGTCCCGCAGTAATCAGATAGAATTTGTCTTTATAATACATACCAAAGCCGGTAAAATTCTTCTCCCGCCCTTCATTTACAGGTTCAGCTGAGCCGTAATATACGGTTGAAAGCAAAACATTGAAGTTGTTAACCAGGGTATCAATTTTTTTTAACTCATCACCTTTTTCAGTATTTTCAATTTCCAAATCATATATTTTTATATTTAAAGAATTTATTTCTACCTCGACTTCATTAAGCTCTTTTTTGCAACTGGTAAATAATAAGGAAAAAACAATGATTAGTATGATATAAAAAATAATAGTACTTTTTTTCATAGTCATTAAAGTAATAGAATTTTATCTTATCTTAATTTTTCTAACCTCATAATATTTGCTTCTCTCAGGCAAATTGGGAATTAAAACTAACCCTTTCTTTTTTGGAGTTCCTATTATACTTACACCATGTAAGGAGCAGTAGTCAAGGAAATCTTTGTTTTTTTCAAATATAGACCATGCTTCGGAGGCAACTATCTTCTGTTTTGTCTTAGCTCGCGGTTGATGGCCATCATCAAGAATTAATATCCCAGAACTTTTAAGCAGGCGGTATATTTCCTTTAGAAATGCATTAATATTTGTTAGTCTCATGAATGTCTTTACCGCAAATTGCGTACAAATCCCCCACGGAAGTTTTCGAGCTTGTAAGTTACTATAAATGCTTTAGGGTCTACCTTGCAAATTAACGTATTCAATTCCCTTATCTTAGTATTTTTACAAATGACATTTAGTATTTTTAGATTGCCATCTTTCCCATTACCATGAAAGCTTGTAACTCCATATCCGTTTTCTCTAAGAAAATTTTCTATTTTATCATAATGTCCATTTGAAAAAATATTTATGCTTACAACATTCTTGGAAATCTTTTCAGAAATAAGCATGCCAACAAACAATCCTGCTGCAAAACCTGCACCGTAAGCTAAAATGGAATATATCCCTGAAATATCTCTAATGATTTTTGATATAGCGGCAATACCTATGCAAGCCTCAACAAATCCAATACTTATTGAAAACAGCTTTTTGCCCCTTACCATTAACAGTACACGTATGGTACCTATACTTACTGCAACTGTAATAGATACAAATATTAAAACAGACCATATAAAAATATCCATAATTTAAAAATCCTATTAAGTTTTATTAATTATTAACAGACAGGTATTCTACTCCAACCTTTTTAAAAAACAATAGGTTTTTCTAAAATTTAGGCAACTACCTTATAATTATAATTCATTTTTTAATAAAATTTCCTTATAATGTAAGAATATTAAAAAAATATAAGGAGCCCTGCAAAAATGAAATGCCCCTATTGCTCTAATTTGGACACAAGAGTTATAGATTCAAGACTTACTGATTCTAATGACAGCGTCCGCAGAAGGAGACTATGCGAAAAATGCGGCAAAAGATTTACAACTTATGAAAAATTTGAGAACCAGCCAATAGCTGTAATAAAAAAAGATAATACAAGACAACCTTTTGATAGAAATAAAATATTAAGCGGACTTATTAGAGCATGCATTAAAAGAAACATAAGCACTACAGTTTTAGATAAAATTGTAGACGATATAGAGACCGAAATTAAGAACATGCCTTCCAATGAGATAAGTTCCAAAGAAATAGGAAATTTGGTTCTTAAAAGACTAAGAGATCTGGATAAAGTTGCCTACATAAGATTTGCTTCTGTTTACAAACAGTTTGACAATATAAAGCAGTTTACAAATGAACTTTCAAGGCTAAAAGAATCTGATTAGATTAAATTTTACTACAACTTGTACCGCAGTACTGCGCCAATGTTCCCAGCTTCCCTTAATCTTTCGTTTCCTTCAATATCAACTATTTCACAGCCCTGTGACAATGCATCTTCCACTATTTCATCCACTATATCGTTGTAAAATGCAAGTTTTCCTCCGCAGTATGGGCAACTTGTTTTATCGCTTGTGGTTAAATAACGGCAACCATTGCATATGTAACCTTCTTTTATAAATTGCCTGTCATAAATTAAAGTTTTAATCTGCTCAATCAAGAGTGCCCCTATGACAGCCTCTATTCCAGCTACCCCCAACCTGTTAGGATTATATTCGTCAAGCAGTTTGTCAATTAACTCATTCTTATACCCAGTCTCAAATTTATCTATGATTTTTTGTGCTTTTTCCTGTATCAAAGACTTGCTGGAATCAGGTTCAGCTTCAATGCTGCCAATACATCTTGATTGCAGGGAACCGTGCAGGTAATTTGCAAAATTTGGCAGTATTTCTTTTCTACCAGCTAAGATTAGATAATCAAATTTTCCTTCTCTAAAAAGCTCCAGCGTTCTATTATTTACTAACTTAAAAAACTGATGAAGTTTTTCTTCTACCCTGCCCAAAAGCTTTTTTTCCCTTAGAACAGCCTGCCTTCTAAGATTTACCTTGGGGGGAACATCGCTTATAAACGCAGCAAGATACTCTCTTATTTCTCCTAAATATATAGAATAAATTTGTGCCTTCTCCCTGTCTACAAGTAAAACCCCATATCTTTTGTAATTTTGGAGAACAGTCCTCATACTCTGAGTGTGTGGCTTGGGATCTATTATTATCTTGGACTTCATTATTACTGGCAATCTGAACATCTCCCACAGGCCGCTGCCTGAAGCATAGATCAGCAGAGTCTTTGTAGAATAAGGCCTAAAACTGTCATTGACATATTTTTTTATATCCTCCATAACGTTTAACAATTTCTTTTTTTGGGCTTTCTCTAAATTTGGGTTGGATTCCAATTCTTCCCTGCTGCCGGCAATCATTGAATTCAGTGTAGTAAGATAATCCTTCTTTGTCGCTCTTAAGCCATCTACCAGCAAGTACGTGCTGACAACCAATTCGCCAGAGGGCTCATAGCTTAGTATCTCGCGTAAGCTTGCAGCTCCATTTTTTGAATTTGCCATAAGAAATTACCACCTCCAAGTATCAATCTTAAAATACAAAAATAAAAATATATTGTTTTTACCATCAAACTACTTTTATTTAAATCTAAAATCTAATATCATTATACAATATTTGCATATTATCAAAACATTATTTTTTTACTTTAAATACTTTTAGACATTTTAACCTAAAAAATAAAAGAAGGGCTTAAATGCTGGGACTAATAGTATATAAAATTGCTGAGCTTATCGCACTTCTAACTCCTTACCCATTATCATATTTTATTGCTAACGTCTCTGCCAGAATCTGGTTCTTAACCGGATTAAATGTAAGAGCGACAAAAAATAATGTTTCAAATGTGCTCAGCCTTGATAAAAACAGCAGGGAGGTTAGTAGAATTGCAAAGGTCATCTATATTAACTGGGCAAAAAATGTAGTAGATTTTCTGAAGCATCCTGTAATCTCTAAAGAAAAACTGAAACAAAGGGTTGAGATTGTTGGGCTGGAAAACTTGGACAAAGCTTTAAAAAAAGGGAAAGGCATTGTAATTTTTACAGCTCATATAGGAAATTTTGAATGGGGGGCATGCAAACTTGCAGTGGAGGGCTATAAGATATGGGGGGTAAGCCTGGTAAGAAAAAGTAATCGCCTGAATAAATTTTTTGAAGCCCGCAGATTACATAAAGGGGTTAAAACCCTTTATGTAAATAAAATGCTGCATGTGTTTAAAATACTTAGAAACAACGAAATTGTCGCAATACCTACAGATTGGGATCCTGGCGCCAGATCAAGCTCTTTTAATCTTTTTGGCAAAAAAGCTTATATTCCAAACGGACCAGTCCATATAGCATTGGGGTCCGGGGCAGCTTTAATTCCAAGCTTTATCATTAGAAAAGGAAAGTACAACCATTACCAAGTAATCGGAGAGCCGATAAAGCTTTGCACAGAAGGAGATAAAAAAACTTTAATTTCAAAAAATATGGAAAAAATGATAGAAGTTTTAGAAAAATATATAAAAGACAATCTTGTTGAGTGGGAAATGTTCCATAATATATGGGCAGAAGAGTAACTAAAAAACATTTCAACATGAAAACCATAAGTAAAAACAACATTAATTCTTATAGTAACACAGTCTGGCACGCTGAAGCTATAAAAAATGTAGAGCGTATACTGGAAACAAATATCCCTTCTGGTTTAAGCGAAAAAGAAGCTGAAGAAAGAATCAAAAAAGTAGGTTTTAATGAGTTAGAAGAAAAAAAGGGCTGCTCTCCTCTTAAAATATTTATCTCTCAGTTCAATGATTTCATGATCTGGATCCTGATTGCAGCAGCATTTGTTTCCGGAGTTATTATAAGAGAGACAACCGATGCTATTGTTATATTAATAATACTAATAATTAATTCAGCACTTGGCTTTACCCAGGAGTACAGGGCAGAAAAAGCCCTTCAGGCGTTAAAAGAACTGGCATCTCCTACAGCCATCGTTATAAGGGACAGCAAAGAAAAAAACATCAGCTCAAAAAGCCTTGTCCCGGGCGACTTGATAAAACTATTTCCCGGAGATTTAGTTCCTGCTGATTGCAGAATTATAAGAGAAACTAATCTTCAGACAGATGAATCTATTCTCACCGGCGAGTCGCTGCCAGTAGGTAAGACCACGGATACCTTAAAAAAAATTCATGTCCCTCTTGGTGATAGGGAAAACATGCTATTCAGCAGCACCACTATAGTCAAGGGAAGATGCATGGCTGTAGTAGTGGAAACTGGAAAGAATACCGAAATTGGTAAAATTGCAGGCATGATACAAGAAGTTGAAGAGCCTACCCCGCTGCAAATAGAATTAAAAACTATTGGCAAAAAAATAGGTATTATTTGTCTTGCAGTAAGCGGTATAGTATTTTTATCTGGAGTAATTAAGGGAAATGAGCTTGCTGAAATGTTTCTGGTAGCAGTTGCCCTTGCTGTTGCTGCCATACCTGAAGGACTTCCAGCTGTTGTCACTGTTTCGCTTGCTCTCGGTGTTCAAAAAATGGCAAAAAATAACGCTCTGGTTAGAAAGTTAAGCTCCGTTGAAACTTTGGGAGGGGTAACGGTAATATGTACCGATAAGACAGGGACGCTAACTGAAAACAGGATGAGGGTAAGAAAAATATACTCAGGTGTTGAAGAAGTAAGTGAATATGAAAAATTTTTAAAAAAATATAATAGTGCCTTAAGCACAAATAAAAAAAATATTTTAATCACAAAGGTTTTAAACAAAAACTCTGCCTTGAAATACTTAGTTGAAAATTCTGTACTTTGTAATGATGCCTACTATACAGATAAAGAAGGCAGGAAAATTTCAGGAGACCCCACCGAAGCCGCTCTCATAGAGATGGGGAGTTTTTTTTCGCTGGATAAAAGCAATCTGGAATCCAAAAAACCAAGGATACTGGAGGAACCCTTTGACTCTACACGTAAAATGATGACCACAGTTCATAAAACTTGCCCGGATAAAAATCCTCCCTTGCCATACATATTATTCTCCAAAGGAGCTCCTGAGATTATCCTCCAAAGATGCTCAAAGATAATAAAAAACGATACTGTTGCTGAAATATCTGCAGAGGACAAAGAAAAATTAAAAAATATCAACTCGACTCTTGCCAGCAGCGCAATGAGAAATTTAGCTTTTGCTTTTAAATATTTAGACCGCCTTCCAGACAGCAAAAGCATAAAAGACGAAGAAACCAATCTTACATACTGCGGAATTGTTGGAATGATAGATCCTCCAAGGCCAGAAGTATATGATGCCATAGAGAAATGCAGAAAGGCAAACATAGAAGTAATAATGGTTACAGGTGATCACAAACTTACTGCTGAAGCTATCGGAAAAGAGCTTGGCATACTTGGCGAAAATGGTAGAACAATAGATGGAGAGCAATTTGATGCGCTAACTAAAGAACAGCTTGAAAAGCAAATAGGTGATATAAAAATATTTGCAAGAGTCTCACCTTCAAATAAGGTGGACATCATAGACGCCCTCAAAAAAAATAACCACATAGTGGCAATGACCGGAGACGGGATAAATGACGCTCCTTCGCTCAAAAAAGCAGACATTGGGGTTGCCATGGGTATAACAGGTACAGATGTAAGCAAAGAATCAAGCGATATGATTCTTACAGATGATAACTTTGCAACAATAGTGAAAGCAGTAAGGGAAGGAAGAGTAATATACGCCAACCTTAAAAAATTTATATTGTTTTTGCTCTCTTGTAATATTTCAGAAGTACTCCTTATGTTTATATCAATAGTAATTGGGGATTATGTTTTCTATCTCTTTACTGGCCAAAAGGGATTTCTATACATACCGCTGCTGCCTGTTCAAATCTTATGGATGAACCTGATTACCGATGGTTTACCTGCAATGGCCCTTGGTATAGACCCTCCTGAAAAAAATATTATGGACAGAAGGGCTACCAAAAAAAGAGAGCAAATCCTCAGCAAAAGGAGGCTGCTTCTGACCATATGGCAGGGCTTCATTTTAACTTTGGGTTCACTTTTTATATACTTTACCGGCCCCATTCTTTTTAATGCACATACCTCCATTTCCGACATAAAGATTTTTCAAACTTCTGTTTTTACAACTTTGGTTTTGACACAGCTATTTCATACGTTTAATTACAGGTTTGAAAAAAGAGGTATTTTTAACAAAGACATCTTTGGCAACAAATATTTAAATCTTGCAATAGTAACTTCTATTTCCCTGCAGGTATCTATAATTTATGTTCCTTTGCTCCAAAGAATTTTTAGTACAGCCAGTTTAAGCCTA
The DNA here is from genome assembly GCA_964392345.1 of uncultured Actinomycetota bacterium. Lineage (GTDB taxonomy): Bacteria > Actinomycetota > Humimicrobiia > Humimicrobiales > Humimicrobiaceae > JAUVXY01. The sequence goes on along the minus strand of CAYMPQ010000015.1, from coordinate 20,375 downwards.
TACCACTGGACACTTGTAATAATTAGTTCTGTATTTCCAGTTGTTATAATTAACTTCATAAATGAAATTACGTATAGAAAAAGTAAAAATTAACAATTTTAAAAATAATTGCTCTTTAAAAAACTTATTAGGAGTTAAAAATGTCAAGCATAAGATATAAAATAGAAGATTCTTGCCTTGAGTTAGTCAAGGGCGATATTACAACCCAGAAAACTGATGCTATTGTAAATGCAGCAAACAGGGCACTGTCTCCCGGCGGTGGAGTGTCAGGCGCTATTCATAGAGCAGCAGGACCCAATCTGTGGGAAGAATGCAGAACTCTTGGAGCATGCAAAACAGGTGAAGCAAAAATTTCAAAAGGCTACCGGCTTCCGGCAAAATATGTAATTCACACCGTCGGCCCTGTTTATGGTGAGAGCCCTGACGATAAATTATATCTAAGCAACAGTTATAAAAACAGTCTTTGCAAAGCATCTAAAAATAATATTAAAAGCATATCATTTCCATCAATAAGCACAGGCATCTTTGGATATCCGGTAAAAGAAGCTTCTGAAGTTGCGCTTAATACAATAATTAATTATCTTAGAAAACATCCGGAAATTAAACTTGCTAGAATGGTCTTGCACTCTAATGAAGACTTGCAGATTTACAAATCAACATTAGAAAAAATTTTAAACTCTCTGGAGCAGCAGTAATTTTTGTGTACTATAAAAATTAGGAGCACTTGGAAAATCCGCAGTTTCTGCAGACATAACATCCACCCTCAGGTTCCATTATGATATTACACTCGGGGCATATCATTACAGATCTTGGGCCGCCTGTTACATCCAGATCAAATTTATTGGACCCTTTCATATAAAATTCAAGGGCTTTTCCAATAGCATCGGGGCAAGACAACACATGCGTGCTTTTATCAGCAATACAGGTTATGCATCTTATTCCAGTAATTTGCTTTTGTATTGATTCTATATCTATACCTGACCTTATGGCAATGCTGACAAGCCTCCCTACAGCTTCGGACAAAGCTGCGCAGCCTTCTTCACCTGTGTTTATGAATACTTCACATATTCCATTATCATCTGAATTTACAGTAACATAAAGTTTGCCACAGTCTCCAATTAAGTATTTTTTCGTCATTCCGCTTGTTACTTCAGGTCGTGGTCTTGGTTTTATTTTCTTTGTTATTTTTTTATCAACCTCTTCTTCTTTGCCCTCCCCGCCAGGTTCTTCTGCCTCCTCTAAAACTTTTTTCTTTTCTTCAATTCCCTCCGGGGATGTTCCGGCTATTATTTCTTCCTCTTTTTCTTTCTCTCTTTCTACTTCCAATACCTGAACTTCCCTGCTTCTATCTCTATATATGGTAATGCCCTTGCATCCCAGCCTGTAAGCCAGCATATATACATCTTCTACATCTTTTTCAGTTGCGCTGTTTGGAAAGTTAACAGTTTTAGAAACTGCATTGTCCACAAATTCCTGAAAAGCTGCCTGTATTCTGACATGCCAAACCGGTGTTACTTCATGAGCTGTTACAAATATCCTCTTGCAGGAAGAAGGCACTTCATCAATATCTTCTAGATTGCCTTTTCTTGCCACCTTTTCCATAAGCTCTTTACTATAAAAATTTCCCTTTTTAGCTGTTTCCTCAAAATAAGGGTTTACCTCCACAAGCCTATCATTGTCCATTACATTTTTAACAAATGATATTGCAAAAAGAGGCTCTACGCCGCTGGAGCATCCTGCAATAATGCTTAGAGTCCCAGTAGGCGCAATGGTGGTAGTGGTAGCATTTCTAATCCTGTAGCCATCTTGAGTATCGTATATGCTTCCTTTGAAGTTTGGGAAAGCCCCTCTTTCTTCTGCTAAATTTTTAGATGCTTCTTTTGATTCATTTTGGATGAAACTCATAATATCCCGGGCAAGTTCCAAAGCTTCTTCACCATTATATGGTATCCCCAGAAGTATTAGCATATCTGCAAACCCCATAACTCCAAGACCTATTTTCCTATTCCCGTCAACCATCTTCTTTATTTTCTCTAAAGGGTATTTGCTCATATCAATTACATCATCTAAAAACCTGACTGCGATGTGAACGACTTTCTTTAACTTATCGTAATCAACTTTTCTTTCTCCATCTTCTTCCTTTATCATATGAGATAAATTTATAGACCCTAAATTACATGCTTCGTATGGGAGAAGAGGCTGTTCGCCGCAGGGATTGGTGCTTTCAATTATACCAATATTTGGTGTTGGATTATCTTTGTTTAATCTGTCCAAAAATACAATGCCGGGATCCCCATTCTTCCATGCATGTTCAACTATCTTTTTAAAGACATCCCTTGCATTATATCTGCCTACAACCTCTTTGGTCCTTGGGTTGACAACATCATACTCATCATTATTTTCAACTGCCTTCATGAATGTTTCTGTGATTCCAACTGAAATATTAAAATTATTCAATTTATCGCCATCTTCTTTGGATACTATAAAATCCAAAATATCAGGATGGTCCACCCGCAGTATTCCCATATTTGCACCCCTTCTTGTACCGCCCTGCTTTATGGTATCGGTAGCAGCATTAAAAACAGTCATAAAGGAAATAGGGCCGCTTGATACTCCTTTGGTAGTAAGAACCACATCATTTTTAGGCCTTATATTAGAAAATGAATAGCCAACTCCTCCACCCGACTTTTGTATGAGGGCAGTTTCCTTTATAGCTTCAAAAATACTTTCCATGGAATCTCCTACAGGAAGTACGAAACAGGCAGCCAGCTGCTGGAGCTCTCTTCCGGCATTCATAAGTGTCGGCGAGTTTGGTAAAAAATCAAGCTCTCCCATGATATCAAAAAACTGTTTTTCTACTTTCCTAACTTCTTCCTTTGTCTTGCCATATTTTTTCTCAGCAGATGCAATATTTTTAGCAACCCTTACAAACATACCAACTGGTTCCTCCAGTAGAGTGCCCTTTTCATCTTTTTTAAGGTATCTTTTCTTTAAAACCTTTATTGCATTTTCTGTTAATTTTATTTTTTTATTATAATAACAGTTATCCTGATTCTTTTCTTTTTTAAGCTTTTCTGCTTCCTTCATAATTAACACCCCTAAAAATCTTAATAACATTTTGAATCTATTGCGAAAAAACCACTCTTTAATTAAAGGCTCCGGACAACTTCCTTCTTTCTTTAATTAAAAATCGTAGTATTGTAACTTTTGATTAACACCCATTATGTTGTATGTACTTTAATATTACAATACTATATATAGTATTGTCAAACAAATTTTCTATTTTTTATAAATAATTTTTGACCTAAAAATTTAATGGTGTTATCTTATTATAATTCTGCTATAATTTAGGTTTTAATTGCACAAATATAAAAAATATATGTATACTTAACAAAATATGTAAACCAGACAGGAGTCCTATGTCCTCGATAATCAAAAAGAGAAGAAAAAAAATGAGGAAAAAAAAGCATAAAAAGATGCTTAAGAAAACAAGATGGCAGAGAAGAAATAAATAATGGACAGCCATAGTTCTACAGAAAAACATAATTTTTTAAACATTCTTGATGAAAAAATTCTAATCTGTGACGGGGCCATGGGAACTATGCTGCAAAGGATTGGTTATTCCGCTTGCCCTGATTACTTAAATATAGAAAAAGATGGCAAAAAAAAAGTACTGGATGTGCACCTTGATTACATTAAGGCAGGATCAGACATAATCCAGACTAATACATTCGGCTCCAACCCATACAAACTTAAATCCTGCGGACTTCTTCCAGATATGGAAAAAATAAACAAAAATGCTGTATCCATAGCAAATGAAGCCATTAAAATCTACAAGGGAAAAACTGGCAGCAGCAGGCACATATTTATAGCTGGCGATATCGGCCCTACAGGGAAACTGATAGAGCCCGCTGGTGATACAAAATACAGTGAAGTTGTAGATTTGTATTCAAGACAAATTGATATTTTAGTAAAAAATTCTGTGGACCTGATACTAATTGAAACAATTATGGATTTAAATGAGGCGATTGCAGCAGTTGAGGCGGTAAAAAAAGTAACAGACTCCATGCCAGTGGCATGCACAATGACTTTTGGAGAAAACGGTGTTTCCATGATGGGAAATAAAGCCGAAGATTCAATTGTAATATTATTAAATTCAGGGTGTGACATTGTGGGAGCAAATTGCGGTATGGGCTCTGACTCAATGCTTGATATAGTAAAAAAAATGAGGAAAGCTGCTCCAGACGCTAAGCTTATCTTTCAACCTAATGCCGGCCTCCCTGTTCTTAAGAATGGAAAAACAATCTATAATGAAACCCCTGAGTCTATGGCTTCTAGCATCAAAAAATTTCTCCCTTACAAACCATCAATACTTGGAGCATGCTGCGGCAGTACGCCTGCCCACATTAAAAAAATAGCACAGTTAGTCAGATAAGCCTACTTTAAAAGGCCTGCAATTATTAACTCTACTGCTTCGGTCTCACTTAATCCTCTTGCCATTAAAGTTTGAAGTTGTTTTGAATCAACGCTCCCTATAGAAGCCTCGTGTGTAATATGAGCTTTTGGATTTCCAACTTCAACAATTGGTATTGCGCTTGCAACAGCATTGTCCTGTATTATTTCCTGGCAATCAACGTGCCCCCTTGCATAATCTCCCATAGCTACAAGCTTATTATAAACTTGCGCCTTTGCATTTTGCCTTAGTGCTATTCTTGAAGTTAAAACTCCTTTTGCTCTCTCACCAACAAGAAGACCTGTTTCTTTAACATTTACAATATCATCGCCTCTGCCGCTTATTCTCGTAATCATTTCCATAACACTGTGGCTGCCGCATGTGGTTTCATAATCAATATCAATGCTTCCAACTCTTCCTCTTATTAGCTCAAACTCTGTTTTAAACCTTGCATCCTCCTCTAAAATAATGCGTGCTTTCGGTATTACCGTTATCCCGCCTTCTTCACTGTGTATATGCCTTTCAAAATAAGAATATTTTGCTCCCCTGCCCACCTTTATTTTCCCATCCATCACATGTTTTACATCAACAGCATTAGGAAAAATACAATGGGCAAAAATAGATACAACAGAATTCTGGCCAATATTTATATTCATTATTATTTTTTGTATAGCTTCCTTGTGCGTAACTCCAAAACAAAGATGCACTGGTTTTTCAATTGTTATATTTTCCTTTAATACTATATTTATATCTACCCCATCTTTTATCTCCATAGCATCAACCGCAAGCCCGGGGACAACATTCGTGTCAATAATTTTATCTTTATTAATTACAAGTCTTGCCGTATTTTTATCATGCAGCTCAGAATAAATATTTGCAGCTTTAATTAATTCTTCAACACTCATTTTACAAACTCCGCTTACTCAGGTAAATTTTTATGATCACAGGGGATGCATTTACCTTTAAAATATACACTGATCTCATCAATGCTCCCCTTTTGTATTATGCTTCCATGACACAACAGAAAAGCATCCTCTGCCTGCTTTAATACAGCCAGGCTATGTGTAATTAAAATAACTGTGGTCCCATTAGATTTTAAAAACTTGATAGACTTAAACATATTATTAAGCGATGCAACATCTATGCCTGAATCAGGCTCGTCCAAAATAACAAGCTCGGGCTCCATTGCCAAAATTGAAGCAAACTCTATCCTTTTTCTTTCACCACCGCTAAGTCCTTTGTCTACGGCTCTATTAATATATTCTTCCGGGTTCATTCCGACTTTCTTTAAAGCATCTGCCACTGTTTCCTTACTTTTATTTTTTGCCGAAGATTTAATAAAATCTTCAACTGTAAGCCCTTCAAATCTTGCTGGTTCCTGCCATGCAAGAGTAATGTTTTTCCTTGCTCTCTCATAAACGCTCAAATTTTTAATTGACTTGCCCTTGTATATTATATCGCCGGTAAAATCTCTGTATCCTTCAAGTCCCATTATTGCGTACCCAAGTGTAGTTTTGCCGGCACCATTAGGCCCAACCACAGCATGGACATGCCCCTCTTGGAAGGAAACACTTAAATCATTAAGTATCTTGCTTCCATTTATAGATAAACTCAAGTTTTTAATTTCAAGTATCCCCATTATTATCACCTCTAAAATTACAATGCACTATATGATAGTGCCAAATAAATTATAAATCAATTCAAAAACTTTTTAAGTTGCAGAATTGCTGTATTGATTCTCTACGCTGCAGTTGTCAGATTATGCCATTTTCTTTACTTACCTTTATAATATAATCAACTGCTTCCTGCGGTTCATCCACCACTCTATAAAGCTTCTTGTCCTCCGGGCTGATGGCTGCGTGTTTGGCAAGCATAAACTCGTCAATCCAATCACATAAACCTTTCCAATAAGTGCTGCCATACAGGATAATTGGGAAATGCTCGATCTTGCCAGTCTGAGCTAATGTTAATGCCTCAAAGAATTCATCCAGGGTGCCGAAACCTCCGGGGAAAATGACAAAGCCAACCGAATATTTAACAAAGATCATTTTCCGGACAAAGAAATAACGAAATTCCAGCGATATATTCTGGTAGGGGTTGGGTTTCTGCTCTAATGGTAGTTCTATGTTGCAGCCAATTGAAAGTCCACCGGCCTCAAACGCACCTTTATTTGCCGCTTCCATTATCCCGGGACCGCCGCCGGTAATTACGCCCATACCATTTTCTGCCAGCAGGGCTGCGGTTTTCATGGCAGCTTTATAGTAATCATTGCTGGGTACAGTGCGGACGGAACCAAAAATGGCAGTGCACGGACCTATGCCGGCCAGTGCATCAAATCCGTTAACAAATTCACCCTGTATACGCAATACGCGCCAGGTATCTGTATCTACAAAATCAGGTTTTACCTTCTTCGGCACTTGCAACAGTTTGTAGTCTTCGCTTTGACACAGCTTTTTTTTCTTCATATTTTCAATTCTTTCGTTTTTAATCTTTATATATCCCCACTGTATTATAGCATAATGAAGTAAGCTAAAAAATTTGTGTATTCTATTGGTTTTGGAAATATATCCTCAACTTCTTATATTAAAGCCACGCCAAACATAAATTTGGCAGTTTTTCTTATCGTTTTGCCCTAACCTGTCAATTTATTCAGCTTTCTTAATATGTATATCAAGCCTTCTGTATCAAGCTTGCAATAATCCTCAAGAGATTTCCTTATTTTACTTATTTCTTCCGGTGCAGCAGAGGTTTTGCTGCAGTCTGTGCTGCGCGTAATATAAAGATATGAAATGCTTGCATTTATTCCATCGGATATATCCAACCCATCATAGCTTATGCCTGTTATAGCTGGCAGCACACTTTTAACCGATGCACTCCCCTTTTGAGAAGAGTTGTAATAATAAAATTTACCAAAAGGCTCATACAAGTCTACTATTCTGGGAATAATTGAGCTGACCCATTTACTGTATTGGCTAAAGGATTCTGCAAGCTCCCTTAAAACACCCTTTTCAAATGACTCGTAGTAAACTATTATAGAACCTCTGCTGCCTAACTTATCTTTCAGGGAAGACAGCAAATCACCTCTTGGGTCACCTCTGCCTTCGGCAAGAAATGAATAGTGCTTGCCAGCGCTGTTTATCGAATCCAGCACATGGAGGGAAAACTGAAAAGGTATCCTTTGATATGGTCTGGTATTGTCATAGCATGGTATGGCTTCGGAAAATGTCTCAAAGTCAAGAAAGTAAAGAGGGTAGACAAGCTTACTTAGAAATGAGGAAATTGCCTCCCTGTCAATTCTTGGCTTTAGGGTTTTTTCGCATTCCATCTGTATCTTCTGCTTAAAACTTAGGCCATAGCCTTCGGGAATATCTTTTATTAAAGTAATTCCATTCCCGAAAAGTTCAGCCGCTTTGTTTTTTGCCCCATACAGATCAAATACATTATTATCCGGCAAAAATGACCAGCACTCATCCTTTAGCGGACATACATAAGGTTCGCTGCACTGCCTTCCAATCTTAATATCGGGGCAGGCACTGCTGGATATAACAGCAGACATTTCCTCTATCTGCTCCCCAATGCCAGAAGAAAGTTCTGCTGCCTCCTCTGTAACGTTTGATGTAACAAATAATCTCTCAGGATTTATATCTCCATCCCTTACGTACTCCCTGTTAATATACATCAGGTAGCATTTCCTTATTTTAAGCCCTGCCTTTTCATAGCAGTACCTCTGGAAAGCTACATCCTCTATATTTATATCCTTTACTCCTGTTGAGCTTTTAACTTCAACAATATCCCACTCATCTGACCCTGCCGGATTTAAAATATCAGCCCGCGCGTAAATACCGCCTGCTAAAAACCCTGCCTCAAATAGTGGTTTCTGCTTGGCCAGAAGCTGAGCAGACATCTTAAGTCCTTTTTCAAAACCAGTCTCATGCTCCACATCAATTCCGCCGGGAAAAAGCTTTTTTGCATATTCGCCGACAAGATGTCCCTGATCAAAAATATATTGCGTTGCTGCGTCTGGCTCTGGAATGCTTTCTTTACGGTTAAATAAAAACCATAAATATTTCAAGCACTGCAGTCCTGCCAAGTATTTAGATTTTGAAATAATTTTATTGTTTTTCATTAAATCTACCAGAAAAGATCTTCATAAAATTTTTTTCATCTTTTTAAATATCCTGCAACAGGTATCCGGCCGGTAAACAAATTCCACAACACCGCAGTTATTGAAAAGTCGCTATTTTTTATTTACTTTTCTTTTTGTAAATTAAAATGGCTTTATATTTATGCCCCCATAAATTTTTTTGCCAGCGCCTCTGCAATGAATGCTAATACAAAAAGTATGCTTACAATAATCATAAGAGGATGAACCTCTCTGAATTTTCCCCTTAGCAGTTTAATAAGCGTATAGCTTATAAATCCAAATCCAATCCCATATGAAATATTATATGTAAAAGGCATAATAATTATTGTTAAAAAGGCTGGAATCCCAATTTCAAAATTTTTAAAATCAATTCTTGAGATTACACCCATCATTAAAAATCCTACTATTATCAGCGCAGGCGCGGTTACAGGATATTTATACACTCCCTCTGCTATTTGAACTCCGCCGCCGACTATCGCTATAACAGGCGCAAAAAATATTGACAGCAAAAACAAAACACCCGTAGTTGTGGGCATAATACCGGTCCTGCCGCCGTCAGATACTCCAGAAGCACTTTCAATGTAAGTAGTAACGGAGCTTGCACCAAAAAGACCTCCTGCAACAGCAGCAAGGGAATCTATTAGCAGCACTCTTCTAAGCCCGGGAAGGTTGCCTTTTTTATCAAGCAGGCCAGCTTCTTCCCCTACTCCGATGACAGTTCCCATGGTGTCAAAAAAATCAGTCATAAACAGTGCAAATATCATAACAATTGCCGCTATATTCAACATACCGTTGCTCCACACAGCTCCAACAATATCAGCTTTAAAAAATGTGCTAAAGCTGCCAGCTGTCGGCATTTTTACAAACTCAGTCGGAAAGGGAATAATCCTGAATATCATACCAACAACCGTTGTGCCAAATATTCCTATAAGAATTCCTCCCCTTATCCGGTAAGCAACCAGGGCTGCCGTTAGAACAAGGCCAAAAACAGCAAGTAGAGTATAGCTTGCAGTAAAGTCTCCAAGTCTTACTGCTGTTACAGGGTCGATGTTTACAAAGCCTGCTTCCTGGGTTCCAATAAAAGCTATAAACAGACCAATGCCAACTCCTATGGCATATTTTAAGCCCATGGGAATTGCCGTCATTATCATTTTTCTGAGACCTGTCAAAACAAGTACCGTTACAATTATTCCCTCTATTACTATTATTCCCATTGCCTGCTGCCAGCTTAGGCCCAAACCAAAAATTATCGTAAATACTACCACCGCATTAATTCCCATACCAGAGGCAAGTGCAAAGGGCGTATTGGTAAGAACCCCCATCAAAATACTCATTAGCCCGGCACCCATGCAAGTAGCAACAACTGCTGCCTCAAAAGGAATACCGGTAGCGCCTCCGGAAGAAAGAATAGCCGGGTTTACAAAAATAATGTACGCCATTGTCATAAAAGTAGTAATTCCGGCTACAATTTCTGTTCTGACCGTCGTCTTCCTCTCACTGAGTTTGAAATAACTCAAACCATACTCCCTTCTCTTTTAAAAAATAATACTTCTATTTTACAAAAAATTATAATAACATTCTATTGTAAATATAAATAAAAAATTTTTATAATCTTTCAATAAATTTTACAAAAACCTATGAACGGTTTGCTTTTAGTTATGGAATGGACAAAAAATTTCTTTACTCTTGAAAATTCTAAGGCATTATTACTCAAATTTTATGAGTGGTTCCAAGACTTTCTGATTAAAGTTTTTGGCAAAATACAATACGAACCAATAAGGGACCTGCTCTCAAACCCCTGGTTCTGGATAATTTTAATAGTACTATTTATTATCGGAAGAATTTTTAGAAGAAGATAAATAGCATACAGCAATTAAAAAAATAACTAACAATGTCACAATGCTTCCAAGTAACGCAAGCTTGCCTGAGTTATTTTTAATTTTCTCGTTTAATAAGTATAACCTTGAGTTGTTCTTTCTTAAATAATCCAAAAATTTTTCATCCAGCAATTTTCTATCTGAGTCATCAATATTAGATATTTTATTTATAATCTTTTCTTCTATGTCTTCAGGTGGTTTTACAACTATATTCTTTGCTATATTCCTTGCAATCTTTGAATATTTGTTTACATTATTCATAATACCTTAATTTCTCTTTTATTATTTTCCTTGCCCTGTGGATATTAGTCTTAACTGTTCCAATTGGCTTTTTGGTTAATTCTGCAATTTCTCTATAACTATAATCCTGTAAATCCCTTAAAATCAAGGGTACCCTGTAGCTCTCGTCAAGACTTACTATAATATTTAATACTTTCTTCACCATTTCTTTATCTAAAAAAATTTTTTCCAGATTACGGTTAAGGCCAGTAAAAACAACTTCACAATTCTCTGTTAACTCATCCAGACTTAATTTTTGATTCGAAGTCTTCGACCGCAGTCTTAATTTGTCTATGCACGTGTTAACAGTTAGTTTTCTTATCCATGTTTTAAAACTTGAAAGTCCTCTAAAACCTCCTATAGAGAGATACACTTTTACAAATACTTCCTGGCTTGCATCTTCTGCATCATGAGTATTTCTTAAAATAAAAAAAGACGTTGTGTATACATAATTAGAATACCGCCTGACCAGCTCCTCGAATGCAACCTTGTCCCCTTTCTTGGATTTTGAAACCAACACCCTGTCATCTACAACCCTGCCGCCCTTTTTTTCTTTTAACTTTCTCAACACATTCCTCTTTTTTTATAAAAACCGCTTACTTGACTCCCTTGCTTGCATTCTTTTTCTCAACAAGTTCAAGGCTTATTGTTTGATAATCTCCATCTCTATATATTTTTATCTGAACCACATCACCAACATTATGACGCAAAATCTGGGCTAATAGCTCATAAGGCGTTTTTACGGCAATTCCATCAAATTCTACTATTATATCTCCTTTTTTCATTCCAGCTTTTTCTGCAGGATACCCTTCTATAACATTATTGATATATACTCCTGCCATATCTGTCTCATTCTCCCCCATCTCAATTCCCATAAATGGCATCCTTGCCCTGCCGTACTTTATTATCTGATCAGCTATATTAACTGATGTATCGCTTGTTATCGCAAATCCAATGCCTGCACTTGCCCCTGATGGAGAAAATATTAATGTGTTTATTCCTACTACCTGTCCAGACGAATTTACAAGCGGTCCCCCGCTATTGCCTGGATTTATTGGCGTGTCAGTTTGTATCAAGTCAACCTGAGGCAGTATGTCCGGCGAAATTGCAATATTTCTTCCCTTTGCACTAATTATACCCATTGTTATGGTCTGCTGCAGCCCAAACGGGCTTCCAAATGCAATGGCAATTTCGCCTACTTCTACATTATCGCTGGATATAAAACTTGCAGCTTTTAAATCTTTTGCATCAATTTTTATAACAGCAATATCAGTGTTTTCGTCTCCTCCCACTAGTTTTGCCTGATATTGTGAACCATCGCTCAGAGTCACGAGCAGTTCTTCAGCTTCTCCAGCTACGTGGTTATTTGTAATAATATAACCATCGGCAGTATATATTACTCCTGATCCCAAGCCTTCCTCTATGCGCTCTTCTCCAAAAATATCTTCCCTTTTTACCATAACTCTTATGTTTACTACTGAAGGTTTTACCTCTTTTACTACTTCACTTGTTGCTTTGCTAAATTCTTCAAGAGTTATTATCCCACCCTCTTTTTTCTCTTCCAGGCCAGGGAGTTCTATGCTCTCCTCCGGCAATACTTCCTTCTCATATTCTTCTATTTCACCTCCGCTAACTTTTTCTTCCTGCGTCTGCTGCTCTCTACCTTCACCCTTTAGTAAATCAGAAGGAGAGACTTTATTGACAACAGAAAGTACCCCAAGGGTGAACATTGAACCAACAAACAAAAAGAATAATGCGGCTATTATTAGTACGCATCCTTTAAGAAAAAATGGCTTAATCCCGTTATCACTGCTGATATCAAATTTATTCATATTCACTCCATTTTATTTTTCAGGCACGCTGCAGGATTTTAAGATTTTTCTTCTTTTAACTCTTCCACGGTAATGCTGCCGTCTTTCAACCTTATGGCATCCCGCTGAATCTTTGATGCTGCTTCCTGCGGTGTAATGCTGCCCATTATAACATTTTCCACATTTATCCTTATGGCATCTCTTATAACTCTTATCATGTCATCACAGGGCTTCCCCCTGCATATTTTTGCCTGTTGAAAGGCGTTAAAGATCAACGGATCATCCCTTATGGCTGAGTTTGTGTCAATATTTTTTAGTACCGGAAATGTTTGTGTCCTTTTGGTCCAGCTTATTTGTACCTCTTCTGATAACATATATTCTATAAATTTCTTTGACTCCTCTAACTCATTTCCATAACAATTTACATTAATCATAAAGCCAAGTCCCGAGATTAAAGGTGTCGGATTGCTGTCCCCCTGCCAAACTTTAGGTATTTTTGATATTCCAAAGTTAAGGCCCTCAGATTCATATTCTTCAATTGCCCATGTCCCGTTTATAATCATGGCTGCATTTCCATTCCTAAACAATCTATCTATTTCTTCATACTTAACATCATAAGGAACAATTTTTTCCTCATTGTAAATAAAATTAAGAAATTCCAGCGTTTTCTCTGTAGCTTCAGAATCTAAAGTCAAAAAATCTGTATCGTAGTCAATTATCCAATCCGAATACCCGCCAACAAATGGTATTACCCAATCAGCCTCACTGCCGTTTAACAGCCACCCATAAATTTGCTCATTAGTATTATTCACTTCTCTGCAATACTCTACTACAGCCTCAAAATCAGATGGAGGTTTTTCTATTAATTCTTTATTATAAAAAAGCATCAAAAAATCAGTGCTTCTAAACGGGATAATATATTTCTTGTTGTTATACTCAGAAATTTCTACCAGCCCGTCCAGTATTTTTATATAATCTATTTCGTCTTTTATTTCTCTTACAATATTTTCTGGAGCAAGCCTCCTGGCCCCATCCATGTTTACAAGAATTATCTCTGGGCCTGATCCTGCCAAACTTGCTGCCTCAAACTGGTCTTCCAACTCTTCCTGGCTCCTGAAGTGTTTTGTATTAATTTCAACAGACGCGTTCATGGCCAAAAAATCTTCAATGCTATCCAGCATGGCTATTCTTTCTCCTGGTCCACAACTATCCCAGATATCTATAGCTATAACATTCGCACTGGTTTTTGCTGCCCCTTCTACGTCTTCGCCTGCTTGCTCAGCCTCTGCGGCTTCTTTGTTTTCCAATATTTCTTCTTTGCCAGTTTTGCATGAAACAGCAGTGATTAAAAAAAACACTATTATGGTTACTGGAACTATGGTCCTGATAAATACTTTTTTGCTGCTAAAAATATTTCTCCCTTTTATCATCTTTGCCTTCCCGGTTTTGTATTTAACTTAAAACCCAGTTTGAATTTTATTGTACAATATAAATTAAAAAGTACAACAGTATTGCTGTCATAAAACATAACAATAATTTCGTATCAAAAGATAGGATCTCCTGCCGAATTCCTTGAGCAACCTTGTTTTGCCTGCTTGCCTGACACCTTTTAAAATAAGCGGTTTTCTATATATGGATTATACCTTGAAAGGATTAACAATCTGCATATTCATTACTTTTTCATTACTGTTGAGATCCTCAGAATAAAGTATGCTGCATTTACTTTCAATTGCAGAAGCAATAATTAAAGAATCATAAAATCCATAATTTGTAATTTCTTTTATATCAATAGCTTTATTGTAAATTTCCAGCCCTGGAAATATTTCACATACCGGGAAAAGGAATTTATTTATAAAGGTTCTGCAATCAGAAGTTAAAAGAGGTGTCTCAAACTTTTTTAGGGCAACATTACAAAATTCCTGAATAACCTGAAAACTTATAGCTCCATTCATTGTGTCTAATGCCTGTTTTAAAATTTCCCGGGCTTTTTTCTGTTTGTCTCCGTTTTGTCTATCAAAAATACAGACAATAATATTGGTGTCTATAAAAAATCTATCTTTCATTTAGTTTATCCCTTGAAAAACTTCTTCCTGAAGAAACATATGAAATTTTATTAAGAAAGGAATCCAATTCATTTGAAACATAACCAATCTTAACATAACTGGATAGCCATTTATTAAAAAGTGAATTTAAAGTAGTTCTGTTATTGATAGCTTTTTTCCTGGCGGAATCCATAATTTTTTCATCAGCACTAAAAGTTATATTTTTTAACATTTTAATCACCTCAAAAGCATATTACACGAATTTCGTGTATAAATCAATAATGTAGCTTTCCATGCTATCATTTTAGCAAGTAATTCTGAGTCTCAAAATCTTTTGTCATCTTAAAAGCTATTATACACATCGAAAAATCAAGTACTTTTTAGAATAAACTAAAAAATTTTAAGAAATAGGAATGCAGATAATAATTTTTTATTTCTTGACCCAAAAAATGAGTCTCTAACAAAGCGGACATTTTTCGTTGCACATGGAGCAGAGCAGATGGAGATGATTGCAAAAATAGATGTTGGTAATACTCTTTCCACAACCCTGGCAAACAAGAGGATCCAATACCTTGGTAACAGGGTTATAGATCAAGGAAACATTTTTCCGAGTCCTTCTAATAAAGATGCTATAAAGGACTTTAACGGCTGGCGTATTGATCAGCATGGCCGCACAGGGCTCTACATTTACCTTAATGCTGTATTTTTTAAACAGGTCGTCCCTTTTTCTTTCGAGTTCATCAGGCAGAAGGCCTATTTTTTCACGCCTTTCTTTTACCAACTCCTCTGAAAGACTATGCCTTTCAAGGTTTTTTTCCATTTCTTTTTCCAGGGCATGATAATATTCTTCAAGATTTGCCGCATCCCTCCTGAAGCGCCTTGTCATGGTTTCATGGAAGGAATTTAATTCGTCCATCAGAATCCCTTTTGATTGCTCTTTAATACATTTCATAACCATTTCCAATTGTCCATCTTTCCAGACGGGCTTCTGAAGAGGAATAAAATTTTTTCCAGTGGCAGAGAACAACTCTGCCATGTGGGGGACATAGGCCCCTGTTTCCAGATTAAAAACAAGGCTCAAAAGACCATGCTTTTGCTCATCGCTTTGAGCCGTATACCGGCAGGTCAGGAAGATGTATCCGGTGTTAATTTTTGCCCGGTTCTCCGTTTTGCCCACCGATTTGGAAAAAAAGAACTGTTCCTTGATCAGCCTGTCAAAACCTTCTCTTTTTAGATAGTCAAACTGAAGCTGGCAGGCCAGCAGAGGTACATCTCCACAGCAGACTGCATCTACCATTTTTTCGAGCAGGGAGGAGCCGTGATTGATAGAATAAACCCCTTCTGATTCAGGGTCTGATCCGGTATTTATATTAATATGCTCAGAGGTCCCTAAAACCTCTGACAAATTTTCAGGCAGGAGAGCTTCAAATCCTTGCTCATTCCTTTCCAGTACCGCCCCCTGATTCTCAAGGAATCTACAGGCAAATTCTTCCAGTTCTTGATTGGATTCAGAGTTCATAATTTTCACCAAAAAGTTTTTTATCAAGCTCTTTGGACTTTTGATAGCTGGTTTTGGCCCTCATTAACCTGCTTCCCAGTTGTCCAAAGGCTGTTTTTCTTTCTTCTTCAGATCTTGAATTCACCCAGATGTCATAAACCGTTTCAGAAAAGTCCTTCTCCTCCTTGATCCGTCCCAATATCATGTCAATCTCTCCAATCACCATCTCAAACATGTTGATTTTCCTATCCAATATCTCAAGAATATAATCCTCCACACTCCCTGCAGCGCACAGGTTGTAAATCATCACCTCTTGCTCCTGCCCGATACGGTGTATCCTGCCGATTCGCTGTTCGATCTTCATTGGGTTCCAGGGGAGATCATAATTGAGCATCTGATGGCAGAATTGGAGGTTGCGGCCTTCACCGCCAATTTCTGTGGTGAGCAGAATGTCCTTGTTCTCCTTGAAGCTCTGAATTTGTTCATCTTTGCTGCGGTTATCCATCTTACCATGAAATAGTGAATGGCTAATCCCTTTGCCTGCCAGAAATTCAGACACATGATCCAGGGTGCCGTGGTACCTGACAAAGAGGATCATTTTGTCTGGATAGGATCTAATAAGCTTAAAAAGTAGCCTGTCTTTGCTGGTAGTATGTATAGAGCGGCAAAGATTGTTTATGACATGGAGCCTCTTTTTATGTTCGAGGAGCATATCTCGCCTTGCAAGAATTCGGGAAAGGGTTAATCTCACTGCGTGAGGTGAAGAACCCGCCTCAGCCAGGAGATTCTTTAGCAGTAATTTATGGCCTGAGCCATTGGTCTCATTTATATCTTTTATCAGAGTAGTGATTTTTTGATACAGCTCGATTTCCAAAGAGTCTGGGGCCACCTTTATGGTCTGAGCAAACCGGGGAGGTATATCAACCTTTGCAAAGGCCCTGGTATTTCGTACCATAACCTGTCCAAGAAGGTCTTTGAGGTGGCTGCGGTTTCGGGGATCAGTGGGATCGCCGCAGGTCATGAATTTTTCGCGAAAGGCGGAGGCTGTCTTTAACTGACCCGGTTTGAGAAGAGTAACAAGATTGTAGAGCTCCATCAGATTGTTTTCCACAGGTGTCGCCGTAAGGAGAAGTAAAAACCTTTTTTTTAGGGCATTGATAAGTTTCCAGTTTAACGTGTTTCGATTCTTTAGGTGGTGAGCCTCATCAACTATGACCATGTCATATTCCCTTTGGGTGACTATGGGAAAATTCTTCTTTGACTTAGCAAGATTGATGGATGCAAGGATAAAGTCTTCTTTCCAGAAGGACTGTTCCAGGGTGTAGTAACCGGGATCATCTGTGGATGGAAAGTTAAGTCCGAATTTGACCTTCAGTTCTTCCTTCCATTGGCTTACAAGTGGTGTTGGTGTTAGTATAAGGGCGCTTTTTACCATACCCCTCTGAATATATTCCTTAAGTACCATAAGGGCCTCTATAGTCTTGCCCAGTCCTACCTCATCCGCCAGCAAGGCCCGGCCATGAAAGGTCTTCAAGATTTTTCTGGCAGTCTCTTCCTGGAACCAGAATGATCGGACGTTTTTCAGACTATTAAAACAGATAAGACTTTCAAAGGTCTCTTTAAAACGGATTCGATTTCCTTCTAATGTAAGCTGGTAGTTCTCCAGAGAGGCAAGATGCCCATCTACCAGGGATTCTTTGAAGGCCACTGGGTCCGCCTGAATGTATATAGAGATTTCTGGGAGGGAGTTTTTATCTGCATAATCTCCGGGGACATCAGCGTTTTCGGGATAAGCAATGGTTTTTTTTGGTTCTCTTTTCCTATTTTCATCCCTGGACGTTTCAATAGGCGAGGCTGTGGCCGCCAGCTTTTGTGCTGTTTCCAACTGGGCCTGGCAATGTTCCTGGCTTTTAATAAGGGATTCTCTCAGAGCCTTCTTTCCTCGTGCCTTTATCTTTGAAAAGCTCTTTAAAGTTTCTTGAATAACACATAGCGCCTGTTTGTATTTACCATTCTCCTCCAGCAGCTGGCATAAAAACGGCAATTGGCCAGGTTTTATAAGTCCATGCTTGTAAAGGCCCAAAAGCGCATTGAGTTCTATGTCGGACCTTTTCATCAAATATCCAAGATGGCCCATTTCCTGGAGGCATTTTTCATTCTTCGGATCCAAACGCAGAACCTTTTCCAGGTAAAAGAGCGCCTTGCGCAACTGGCCCTCGTCCTTAAACCAGAGGGCTTCATAAAAAAGAAACTCAGCCTTTTCCCGAAGAAGAGCCCTGACCGGTCCCTCTCGGCGTTCTTTCTGTTTAATCTTCCTCCTGGCCTTTTTCTTTTCCTCTTTTGTCCTGGGCATATACTGATCCTCATTCAACGCTTGATTATTTCTCCTGGGACTGCCTCCTGGTCTGTTCTGAAGCCAGCTGTTGGAGACTTGTAAGTGATTTAAAGTTTGATGACCCCTCAACGGACTTAATGGCGATATCCTGAACCTTTTGATAGGATTTCTCCAATTGTCCTGAAAGGTTAGCAATGTGTCCGCTCTGCTCTTTTACAGTTTTTTCAAGGGACTCGATTCGAGTTTTGAGCACGTTTCTTTCACCGTCAAATTCTTTTCTTATCAATTCCTCTTTATTTTTTGCTTCAAGCGTAATTCTTTCTGTTGTCTCTTTAACTGCCTTGTTGACAGCTTCTTTGATTTCATTAGGAAAGGCGATAACCTTCTTTTGCAGTTCTGCTAATTCTTCTTCCCTTTCTGCGACTGCCTTTTCTCTCCCGGTAAGCTCTTTTTCCATATACTCTTTTTTCAACTGAATCTCTTTTTCTGTTTTTGCCTTCTCATCTTCAAACTTATCTTTTGCCAACCATTGTTCCCGCTTAAAGGCATAGACATATTCTTCCTTTTCTCTTTCCCGTCTTTTTACCTCTGCTGCATCCCTTTCTTTGATATCTGCTTCATGCCCTTTCTTCTCTTTTACCCACCCCTCGCGGGTTGTGATGATTTCCCGGTCAAATTCTTCCTTTCGGGCAGTCATTTCCAATTCAAATTCCTGGCGTTTCTTATTCTGCGCTTCTATTAATGCTGCAAGTGTTTCTGCTGATCTTTCTATTTCATATAATTCTTTAAGCTCCTCATCCTTTATTTCAATAGCTTTCTGAATTTGATTGAATTTACTGACCTCTTCCTCCAGTCCATCGGAAATACTGGTTAGTCTTTTTCCTATTTCCAGCTTCAGATTGCCAATCTCTTTAACGACCCCCTCTGAAGATAAGGTCTCTGCCACTTCCACAACCTCTCTCTTCTTTTTTTCTTCAATCTTTTTTTCTGGTTTCAGTTCAGCTTCACTCTTCTCTTGTAATTGTTTCAGGAGCGCATTATAAGTATCAATCATCTCCTTTTTCGTATTTGACATAGACATTACCCTGGGTTTTATTTTTTCCTCTGCCATGATTTCTCCTTTCTCCTCCTGATAGTTTAATACAAATCAAAAGATGGAACAAGTACAAAAGAATTTGATCTTAAAATTTAACCATAAGAATTTAAAAAACAGCATACAAAGGGCTGCAGTGAACTACCTTTGGGCTAAAGACCAAAGGCTTCCTGCTTCATACCAGTCATTTATAAACATAACTGCTTATAAGCTCAGGGATTTTTTTGATAGCGTAAAAGGGTATTGATATAATGGGAAGTGTGTCATCAAATGGGAGTTGGGAAATTTTCACTCCAGCGGAAAGATTAGCTTTTTTTAAATATAGATGCATACTTCTTAAAGTTCCGGTTTTCCCGGATTTCACTTCAATGGGTAGAACTTTTGAACAACAGGGGATTAGATAGTCAATTTCAGCATTACTGCTTTTAGCTTCTCTTACCCAATAATATAGTGATGGTTGTGTGTAATAATCCTGATAATTTAGTAATTCCTGAGCTACAAACTGCTCCGCTATGGCCCCACCATTAACTTTTATGAAATCTTCGTTGGAGGTTAAAAAAATATCACTATTGAGACCACATATATTCTGCATTAATCCTATATCTAAGAAAACTGTTTTAAATATATTTTCTTTTGCTTCGGCTTCAAGTGGAAGTCCGTTTCCACTGGTGTGCTTTACTCTGAAAACTACACCTGCTTTTTCTAGTAAAATCAATGCTTCTTTTAAATCTCTTGACTGCTTATCCCTGTCTATGTTTGAATATTTAAATTTCTTGCCCACCATTTTCGGAACACCATAGAATGTTTTTTGAAGATATTTATATTTTACTTTACTCGCATATT
>CAYMPQ010000014.1:0-29171 GCA_964392345.1 uncultured Actinomycetota bacterium | reverse complement strand
AGTATGCTCTTGTTATGGTGATTGCTGGAATAATCAGCGCAATTTTAGTTGCAGTTGGCAAGCCAATGATTATTGACATTATATCTAAAGTATTTAATAAAATTGCAGCGCTGGTTTAACTGGCAGTGCCAAGAGCTACGCTGGTGTTTCTGGCCAGTGGCTAAAGTTTGTAAAATTAACACTTCTGGCATACCTGTTGCAAGCCTTAACTGGGAACTGGATGGAGTAATCTTTGTTATATGTAAAGTAATATAAATTTATTAAGATGCGAATTGGTAAAGCTAAATTTAAAATTAAAAAAGATAATGGGCAGGCTGCATTAGAGTTTACCCTTGTAATTCCAATCCTGGTTATAATGATTTTAGTTGTTTCCCAGTTAGGGCATGTAGTTTATTTAAAGAACATACTTGAGCAGGCAGCAAGAGAAGGAGTTAGAGTCATTTCAACAACAAACTCCAATCATAAAGCATGTGAACAAATTAAAAAGATTTGTTCAGCGTTGGACCAGGATAGATTAAGCATTAAGATATCCCCAGTAGCAGGGGCCCATAGAAAGATTGGAGATGTAGCCACAGTTGGGCTGACATTTAGATGTGGCGGATTTGCGAGCTTAATCAGAATGCTAACAGGAAAAGATATTTTAATAAATGTTGAAAGCAGTATGAGGATGGAATGTTACTAAAAATGCTACTGGCAAATATTAAAACAAGTAAAAATGGAAATATTTCTGTACTGACAATGGCTGTGACTATTTTCTTTTCATTTTTATTTTTGTTAATTTTTGATTTATGCCAGATATTTGTAGCAAGGGAAAGTACGAAAAATGCTTCAGAAGCTGCATCACTGGCAGTTGCGCAGAATCTTATATTTTTTGAGGATTTGGATTGCAAGACAGCTGCAAGTGAGATAGTAGAGAAAAATAACTGCGTAATTATTGACTGCGTATGCAGTTATGATGAAGTTATAGTAACTGCAGAAAAAAAGTTAAATTTTATTTTACTGGATAAAGTAACTTCAAAGTACAACCGGGTACAATCTATTTCTAAAGTAAAAGTTATATATCCATGGGATAGCCAGTTTGGTTTTTGCAAATATTACAAATTTGGCTATGAAGACATCTAATTTATTATTTTATGGGAGGTTTGTATGAATAGTTTAAATCAAATATATTTGCTTGGCAATTTAACAAGAGATCCAGAAATTAAATACACAAATGAGGGGATGGCTATTGCTGAGATGAGATTGGCAGTTAATAAGATTTGGAAGAATAAAAATGGAGAAGATACGGAAGTCGTAGATTATTTTAACATAACTGCATGGAACAATTTAGCTGAAAATTGTGTGAACAGTTTAAAAAAAGGCGACAGAGTGATTGTTAACGGGCACCTTAACCTGAGAAACTGGGAAAACAAAGATGGCAAAAAGTATAATATAATTAATATGACGGCTGACATAGTTGCAGCAAGCCTGGAATTTAATAAGTTAAAAATACTGGATAAAAAAAGTCTGGACGGCAGTAAAAGCAAGTCTTCCAAATAAAGCCAGTACAGTATTATTTGAAGAAAGCAGTAAAAATTTTTTAGATGTCTTTGCAGTTGATCCTGTCAGCGTGCAAATTATTTTTATTATTAGTAAAATAGTTCTTTAGTCTAGAAAGAGATAAAAAACATTTATTAAAAATGAAAAGTTCTAAAAATTTAAAAGAGAGTGATATAATAGCCTTAAAGAAGGCACATCCATGCGGTTCAAATAGATGGGTAATATTAAAAGTTGGAATGCAGGTAAAACTGGAATGCTTAAATTGTGGTAAAAAGATGAGTTTTGCCAGAAGGGAATTTGAAAAAAGATATAAATCCATACTAAAATAGAGATTGAACCTGGGTGAGGCAGATATAATTATTAGGTCAAATATATTTTTAAATCTTATTGTTTTTTATGCAAGTTGGAATAATAGGTCTACCAAATGTTGGTAAATCAACTATATTTAATACTTTAACCAGGGCTAAGGCTGATGTTGCAAACTACCCGTTTTGCACTATTGAGCCCAATGTTGGTATCATAAATGTCCCTGATGCCAACCTTTCTGAGCTTTCTAAAATTTATAATTCTTCTAAAACAACGCAGGCTTCTATCAGGGTTATGGATGTTGCCGGCCTTGTAAAAGGAGCCAGCAAAGGCGAGGGACTTGGTAATAAATTTTTGTCGCATATAAGGACAGTGGATATAGTGGCACATATCGTAAGGTGTTTCTATGACAGAGATGTGTCCTATATAAAGGAAGAAATCAATCCTGTAGATGACATAGATATTATAAATACAGAACTCCTTCTTTCTGATATTGAAATTCTTCAAAGAAAAAGGGAAAAACTTGCTGGTGCTGTAAAATCAGGCGACAGCGAGGCAAAAGGCAGACTGGAATTTGCAGATTATCTAATAGATAAATTTAATCATGGAGAATTTCTAAATTTGAAGAATTTAGAAAAAAGGCAAAGCGAATTTGTGGAGGAGTTTGATCTATTAAGTATCAAGCCCGTCCTATATGTTGCTAATATGGGCGAGGACGAGGCAAGTGAAGATCTTTACAAAAAATTAGTTGAAAAAGCGGGGAAAGAAAGTGTAATTAAGATATATGCAAAACTGGAATCGGAAATCTCTGAACTTCCCGAAAATGAGAGAGAGGAGTATGCAAAAGAGCTTGGCATTGAAAGCAGCAGCCTTGATGATTTTATTAAAAGATGCTACCAAATGTTAAATTTAATTACTTTCTATACTATAAACAAAAATGAAACCAGGGCATGGTCCATTAAAAGTGGCGAGAAAGCAGTAAGTGCAGCTGGGAAAGTTCATAGTGACATGGAAAGAGGATTTATCAAGGCCGAAGTTATAAATTGCAAGGAATTACTAAAATTAGGTTCAATTAACCGGGCGAAGGAAGAGGGGAAATTAGGAATTGAAGGGAAGGGTTATGTAGTCCAGGATGGGGATGTCTTACAGGTTAGATTCTCAGTTTAAATTTTAAGCATTAGAAAGGCAGATAAATTGACTATTAGAAAATCAGACTATGAAAATTATGACTACAGAGAATTTTGGGAGTCGGGTAAAAGGATATATGAAGATAAATCTGAACGGCTTGCTTTAAGAAAATTTCTTAGTGGAGCAAAGGAAAACAATAAGTTATTTTTAGATATTGGATGCGGCTACGGAAGGCTTTTTAATGAGTATAAGAATTTTAAAAATATAGTGCTTGTTGATTATTCACTTAGAAATTTAAAAGCTGCCAGAGATAGCATAAGTAATTTTTTAAAATTTGATGAAAATAAATTATCATCTATCCATTTTGTTGCTGCCGATGCATCTCGTCTTCCGTTTAGGTCTGGGTGTGCAGATGTAATATTAACTGTAAGGGTGGTGCACCACCTAAATTATCCTGAAAAATATTTTGATGAAGTTTCAAGGGTACTAAAAAATGAAGGGCTGTACTTTTTAGAGTTTGCCAACAAAAGAAATCTTAAGAATATATTAAAATATGCTGTGGGCAGAATGGATACATCCCCTTTTAATATGACCCCGTCTCAAATAGGGGAAACTATACTTAACTTTCATCCAAAGCATATAATAGATATTCTTGAGAAAAGGGGCTTTGATGTAAGGGAAATGATAAGTGTATCTAATTTTCGCATTGGTTTTCTTAAAAATAATATTAGTGTTAATACCCTGCTTTTTTTTGAAAGGGTATATCAGAAATTTTTCTCTTCCGTTCCTTTCGGGCCAAGTGTTTTTTTAAATAGTATTTTGGAGAGAAAAAAAGATGATGCAGGCCAGGCAGCATCGAGCAGCAGCCACCGCTTAATGCTTGATAATAATGGTAGAATTATCCAACCACCAAAAAAGGGAAATAAAATAAATCCAGAAGATATTTTAATTTGTCCACACTGCAAAAAAGACAACCTTGTCTTTGGTAAAAACAAGATATTTTGTAATGAATGCAGCCGTACTTTTCAGATAGAAAACGGTATTTATAATTTTAAGAATTAGCTTGAGACAGCGTTTTGTAAAAATTGCAATATTTTGTTACAATCATGATACAAAGGCCACAAAGTAATGCTATTTTCAGGTAGCTATATTTTGCGAAAAAGATGAAAACAGCAATAGTACAATTCTAACATAATATATAATAGAAACGGATGCAGGGAATGAAAAATAAAATATATCCAAATGGAATGATCTCAAGGTTAACCCAATATATGAAGTGTATTGTGCAACTAAGGGAAACGGGAAAAATAACTGTTACATCAGGAGAAATAAGCGCTGGCACAAAGATAAACAGTGCGGAGGTCAGGAGAGATTTAATATATTTTGGTGCAAAGGGCAAGCGGGGCGTTGGATTCAGCATTAATGATCTTTTAAATTCATTTGACAAGGTATTGGGATGCGGTGTCAAAAAAGTACGCATGGTTTTGGCAGGCGCAGGTAATTTAGGTAGAGCTATTTTAAACTATAAAATGCTGGATAAATTTGGTTTTAAGGTTGAGCATGTGTTTGACAATAATCCAAAAATTATAGGAAGCATTGTATCGGATCATAAGATATTAGACATATCCTGCATTAAAGAGACAATAAAAGGGAAAAACACAAATATTGCTATTCTTGCTGTTCCCTCGCGTTCTGCGCAAAAGGTAACAGACATACTTGTTGATGCAGGCATTAAGGTAATAATAAATTATACCTCTGTTCTTGTTAAAGTTCCTCCGCATGTAAATGTTCAAGCCAATGATCCTATTGAAAAATTACTGCACACTCTGTATTATTTATCCCGTACTGGTTATGCAGAATATAAATAATATTTTCTTACCCTGGACTTAGCTTAAATAAGATATGAATAAAGTCAAAAGTTGCTTTGTAATTATAGTTTGTGTATTTTTTTTAAGTTCTCTGGCAATTTTGTGCATTTCTATTTCTAAATTAGAAAATTTGTCAGATGGTGTTTCAGGCAATATTTTTTCAGGAAATATATTTGGGTCAAAAGATTTGCTAATTCTGGGGGTAGACGAAAGAGAAGGAAGCAGCGATTTTAGGGGACGCACTGATACAATTATTGTTTTCCATATAGGCAGCCTGGGAAAGAAAGATGCTCTCATTTCTATTCCCAGAGACACAAGGGTATATCTGGAAGGGCATGGATGGAATAAAATAAATGCTGCATATGTATACGGTGGAGAAGAAATGATAAAGCAGGAGGTAAATGAGCTAACTGGCATAGGAGTAGATAAATATATGCTGATAAATTTTGATGGTTTTAAAAGAATAATTGATATATTGGGCGGAGTTGATATTTATGTAAGCGAGCCTCTTCACGACCCTCTCTCGGGTGCAGACTTTGACTCAGGCACTTATCATATGGATGGACAGCAGGCTCTATCATTTGCCAGATGCAGGGCTACAGCAATGAGCGATCTTGACAGGGTAAACAGGCAAAAATACCTGATAAATGAGTTAATAAAACAGAAGATTAACTTCCAGATGATCACTAAAATGCCAGAAATAATTACAGCCTTAGAAGAAGAAACAAAATCGGATTTTTCAATCTGGGATTTTGGTTCAGTTGGTTTTGTGTTATTATTCTCTAATAAAGATATAAACCAGATTACTATCCCAACAAAAGCAGCCAACATAGATGGAATAAGTTATTTGGTAGCAGATGAAAAAGAAGTAAAAGAATTTCTTAGAAAACATATAGATTGAAACATATTTGTAAAGAGATGCAGGGCATAGGAGTGATTTAAATGGCTAAAAATGGAGAAGTGAGCATAGCTAATTTATCCTGGCTTGCTGAAAGTGATAATTTTTTGCTGCAAATTTCTAAAAAATCGGAAGAGCTTAATGATTTTATAAAGAACAATATTCCTGGCAGTGAAAGGGGCTGGCTTGTTGACTTGAAGAGTTGGAAGCTGGATAACAAGTGGCTACTTAAAGTAAGTGACATTTGTATGAGTGAATACGATCAGGTATTTTTTGATTGTGGCGAGGAACTTTTAGATTTGAAAGATTCAAAAGATTATCAGCAGTTTAGAGAAAAAATAATGGAAAAATTATTGTAGCGAGGATGCTGTTTCTCAGGCTGATTATAAATTACTTTTTTATTTTAAGGACAAGTTATGATTTCAAGATACACTACTGCTGAGATGGGAAGTGTTTGGAAAGAAGAAAATAAGTTTAAAAAATGGCTTGAGGTTGAGAAAGCTGTATGCAGGGCGCAGTCTGAACTTGGTATTATTCCAAAGAAAGCAGCAGAAGATATTATTCAAAGAGCAAGGTTTGAAATAAAAAAAATTAATGAGATAGAGTCTAAGACACATCATGATGTAATATCTTTTTTAACAAATGTTTCTTCTTATATAGGCGACTCCTCAAAGTATCTGCACTATGGCCTTACATCTTCCGATGTAGGGGACACTGCTCTTTCACTCCAGTTAATAGAGGCTCTGGAAATAATTGAAAGAAAAATTAAAAAATTTATCAGTATCCTAAAAGAAAAATCCAGGGAATACAGAAGCACGGTTATGGTGGGCAGAACACATGGTGTCCATGCCGAACCCATTACTTTTGGGCTTAAAGTTTGCATATGGGCTTTTGAGATGGATAGAAATTTAATTAGAATTAAGCAGGCCAGAGATAATGTAGATTATGGTAAAATCTCAGGGGCTGTGGGCACTTATGCAAATACTTCCCCACAGATAGAGGGAAAAGTCTGCAGGATACTTGGTTTGAAGCCGTCACCTGCTTCCACACAGATACTCCAGAGGGACAGGCATGCTCAGCTTATTTCTGCGCTTGCAATCTGCGGCGCTACTCTGGAAAAAATAGCGCTTGAAGTTAGAAATCTTCAGAGGACGGATGTAAAAGAGCTGGAAGAGCCTTTTACACCGGGTCAAAAGGGATCATCTGCTATGCCTCACAAAAAAAATCCGATAATTTGTGAAAGAATTTGTGGGCTGGCAAGGGTGTTGAGGTCAAACGTGGTGACGTCAATGGAAAATATTGCCTTGTGGCACGAAAGAGATATTTCCCATTCTTCAGCAGAAAGAATAATAATTCCTGACAGTTTTATACTGCTTGATTACATGTTGGAGAAAACAATGTTTGTAATTGATGATCTTAACATAATTGAGTCAAACATGAAGAGGAATTTAATGAAATATGGCGGGATTATTTTTTCACAGAGAGTACTTTTAGAACTTATAAATAAAGGGATGAGCAGGCAGGATGCCTACAGCCTTGTACAATCAGCTGCCATGAGTGCATGGAAAAATGAGGGCAGCTTTAAAGAAAATATCATAAAAGACGACAGGATACTGTCCATTATAACTAAAAATGAATTAGAGGGATTGTTTGAAGTAAAGTATCATTTAAAGTATATTGATAAAATTATTGACAGGCTAGACGATATTTAAATATAAAAACTCAGGGAAGTAATGCAACGCTTTTACCGGCTTATCGACAAAAATTTCGAATATTGTTTCTACGTTGAAACTTCTGCGCCACTTACTACAAAAGATTTAAAAGCAATAAGTTGGCTTCTTGCGGAAACATTTGAACATAAAAATTTTGGATACGAGTCATTTATTGAACTCAAGGGGGAAACTACAGTAGAGATTGGCCCCCGCCTGAACTTTGAAACAGCATTTTCAACTAATGCTGTTGCCATATGCCATGCATGCGGGTTAGAAAAAGTTAATCGTGCTGAACGCTCCAGACGATATGTATTGCTGCCGGAAACTAACAAGTCCCGGTTCATTGACAATCATCATGATAGAATGACTGAATGCGTCTACTGCAAGCCTCTTAAAACATTTGATACAGGGATTGAACCTGAGCGTGTCTACGAAGTTCCATTAATTGAGGAGGGTGCCGGGGCGCTGAACAAAGTAAACCGGGATATGGGTCTTGGCATGGATGAGTGGGATATAAAATACTATTATAATTTATTTACAAACACCATAGGAAGAAATCCAACTAATGTAGAATGCTTCCAGCTTGGACAGGCAAACAGTGAACACTCGCGCCACTGGTTTTTTAAAGGCAAGTTGATAATTGACGGTAAAAGAATTTCAAAAACCTTGTTTCAGGTAATAAAATCAACATTGCCCGCAGATTCTTCCAACAGCATAATTGCATTCAGCGACAATTCCAGCGGTATTATTGGAAGCACAATCTCAACGATTATACCAAAACATCCCGGGAATTGTTCCCCGTTTTGCAGACATAGATGCGTGTATCATATTATATTTACTGCGGAAACACATAACTTTCCAAGCGGCGTAGCGCCATTTCCAGGAGCTGAAACAGGAACTGGCGGAAGAATTCGTGATATTCAGGCAACTGGAAAAGGAGGGCTTGTAGTAGCTGGTACGGCCGGGTACTGTACAGGAAACCTGAATATTCCCGATTATCTGATTCCTGGTGAAAATAAAAAGTTTAGTTATCCTTCAAATCTCGCTGCTCCGCTCAAAATAATGATCGGGGAAAGTGATGGTGCATCAGACTATGGAAATAAATTTGGTGAACCGGTGATCCAGGGTTTTACCAGAACATTTGGATTGAGGCTTGCTGACGGGGAGCGCCGTGAATGGATAAAGCCAATTATGTTTACTGGCGGTATAGGACAAATTGATGACAGACATATTAAAAAAGAAAAACCTAAAAAAGGTATGCTGATAATACAGGTTGGCGGTCCGGCATATCGTATTGGTATTGGAGGCGGTTCTGCCTCAAGCATGATGCAGGGTGAAAATAGGGGAGACCTTGACTTTAATGCAGTACAGCGCGGGAATGCTCAGATGGAACAGAAGATGAACAGAGTAATCCGGGCATGCATTGAGATGGGGAGTAAAAATCCTATTTTAAGCATTCACGATCAAGGTGCCGGCGGACCATGCAATGTCCTAACAGAGCTTGTTGAACCAGCAGGCGGAAGAATTGAAATTCGCAACATACAAATTGGGGATAAGACATTATCAGTGCTTGAAATATGGGGTGCAGAATACCAGGAGCGCAATGCTTTCCTCATAGAACCAAAGCGGTTAGATGAATTTAAGGCAATCTGCAAGCGTGAAAAAGTTAATTGTGAGGTACTTGGTGAAATAACCGGTGATGGAAGAATTGTAGTACATGACAGCAATGACAACTCAATACCTGTTAATCTTGATCTTTCAAAAATACTGAGTAAAATTCCACAAAAAACTTTTAAGCTGGAGCGAATTCCAGCAAAGTTAGTACCGTTAAAGCTGCCTGAAAATCTTTCAGTGGAAGAGGCATTAAAACTTGTATTTAAATTACCCTCAGTTGGGTCAAAGGGATTTCTTGTGAGGAAGGTTGATAGAAGCGTAACAGGATTAATAGCAAGACAGCAATGCTGCGGCCCATTGCAGCTCCCTGTTTCTGACACAGCAGTTGTAGCCCAAAGCCATTTTGGGCTAAGCGGTGCTGCTATTGCTATTGGTGAGCAGCCAATTAAGATTCTTGTTAATCCAAAAGCAGGTGCGCGCATGGCAGTTGCAGAGGCATTAACCAATATCGTCTGGGCTCTCATCAGTGATATAAAAGACATAAAGTGCTCGGTTAACTGGATGTGGGCTGCCAAGCTTCCCGGCGGCGGTGCAGCGCTTTATGATGCAGCAGTTTCTCTGAGCAGAATAATGATAGAAGTCGGCATATCAGCTGATGGAGGCAAAGACAGCCTGTCAATGGCAGCACAGGCAGGGGATGAAGTTGTAAAAGCTCCCTGGCAGGTTGTAGTCTCTGCTTATGCTTCAATGCAGGACATTACGAGGGTTGTAACTCCAGATATTAAGAGTCCAGGCAAGAGTAAATTAATGTTAATTGATCTCGCACCGGGCAAAAGTCGGCTTGGCGGTTCAGCACTGGCTCAGGCATTTGGGCAAATTGGATCCAGGTCTCCTGATGTTGATGACCCGGTAATACTTTCCAATGCTTTTAAGGCAGTTCAAAAAATGATTAAAAGAAATTTAATTCTTGCTGGTCATGATAGAAGTGATGGAGGGCTTATAACAACTATTGCTGAAATGGCAATGTCAGGAAATTGCGGGATAGAAGTTAAAATCCCAAAGGATAAAGAAATAATTCCACAGCTGTTTGCTGAGGAACTTGGGCTTGTACTGGAGTATCTTCCAGAGAATGAAATGGAAATAAGCTCTATCTTGGTTGAGGCAGGTGTCTCATTTGTAATTTTGGGTGTAACCCAAAAAGAGCAGCGTGTGGTTGTCTGTTGTGGCGATAAAATCAAATTGGATACAAGTACCCAAACATTGCTTGCGTGGTGGGAGTCAACGAGCGATCAGATTGAGAAACATCAGATGAACCCAGAATTTGCAATAAAGCAATCACAAGAGCATAATCGGACCGGCCCAGCATATAATTTGTCTTTTAAGCCTGACAGTATTTCACCTGAAATCATGTCAGGGGAGAAAAAGCCAAAGGTTGCAATTATTCGCGAGGAAGGCAGCAATGGTGATAGAGAGATGACATCTGTATTTTTTACAGCCGGGTTTGAGCCATGGGATTTTACAATGACTGATTTACTGAGCGGCAGCAGCTCCCTTGAAAAATTTAAAGGCGCAGTATTTGTAGGAGGATTTTCTTATGCTGATGTTTTGGACAGCGGAAAGGGATGGGCTGGCATAATCAGGTTTAATCCTAAGCTGAGAGAAATGTTTGACAATTTCTACAACCGGCCGGACACATTTTCACTGGGTGTATGTAATGGATGCCAGCTTATGACCATTCTTGGATGGGTGCCATGGAAGGGAATTTCTGAAACAAAGCAGCCAAGGTTTATCAGCAATCCTTCAGGACGGTTTGAATCACGATGGGTAACCGTAAAGATAATGGATAGCCCTTCTATTATGTTAGAGGGTATGGAGGGTTCAGTTCTTGGGGCATGGGTAGCACACAGGGAAGGTTATCTGCACTGTCCCGACTCTCAGATTTTATCTGATATAACACGCTCCAGTCTTGCGCCAATAGTATATGTTGATGATAATGGAATGCCTACAGAAAAGTATCCATTTAATCCAAATAGCTCCCCATCCGGATTTACTGCACTATGTTCACCTGACGGCAGACATCTTGCCATGATGCCGCATCCTGAGAGGGCATTTCTTCTCTGGCAATGGGGGTGGATGCCTGAAGATTGGAAATCTAAATTAAATGTTTCTCCATGGCTGCAAATGTTTCAGAATGCAAGAAAGTGGTGCGAGAGAAACAGTTGATCTGCTGCCGCGTGGTTTCTTTTTAGTTTATTTTAAATTTTTATTTGCTATAATAAATTTGTTTATTTTCTGTATAAATTATTGCAGCGGCAGTAAAGTAAAGAGCCTTAATTTTATGAAGCTAAATCCAGTCTGAGGCAAGCACCAAGCTTGGAGCCCAGAGATTATAAATTAAAAAATTAAGAAGTGCAAAACAATGAAAATTAATGAAAAATGCGGAGTATTTGGCATATATGCAAAAGGCAGGAGAGTGTCTGAGATCATATTTTATAGTCTTCAAGCGCTTCAGCACAGGGGGCAGGAAAGTGCAGGTATTGCAGTATCAGATGGTGAAGATATATTAGTCTTTAAGGATTTAGGGCTTGTGTCGCAAGTGTTTAACAAGCAAAGCCTTGCTCCTCTTCAGGGCCATATTGGAATAGGCCATACCCGTTACTCAACTGCTGGCAAAAATATCTGGGAAAATTCACAGCCTCTCTATCACATGTTCAAGGGTGAGAGTTTCGCACTGGCCCACAATGGAAACTTGACTAATACTGCTGAAATTAGGAAGGAGCAGATAAAAAAAGGTGTCACTTTTAAAACCAATTCAGACACTGAAGTCATAGCTTCGCTTATAGAAAATTCTGTTAAAGATGATATTGAAGATGCTGTAAATGAGGCTATAAGTAAAATCAAAGGCTCGTATTCACTGGTTATATTAACCCGTGATAAACTTATGGGAATCAGGGATCCACACGGTTTCAGACCATTGGTACTGGGCAGTCTGGGTGGAAATTATATTATTGCTTCTGAAACATGTGCACTTGACATAATAGATGCTAAATTTATAAGAGAGGTAGACCCTGGCGAGAAAGTAGTAATAGACGGTAATGGGCTTAAATCACAGATGCTGCTTCCAGTGGATAAAATTTCCATGTGCGTATTTGAGCTTATTTATTTTGCAAGGCCGGATAGCTATATATATGGAAAGAATATGTTTGATGCAAGGCATAAAATGGGGCAGCAGTTAGCAAAGCAGTCTCCAACTGATGATGCAGATATCGTTATTTCTGTACCGGATTCGGGCACTCCTGCCGCTATAGGGTACTCAGCTGCTTCCAAGATCCCATACGCTGAAGGATTTATTAAAAATAGGTATATTGGGAGAACTTTCATCCAGCCAAAGCAGGAAATTAGAGAAATTGGTGTCAAGCTTAAATTAAATCCTTTAAAAGATATTATCAAGGGTAAAAAGCTGGTTGTAGTTGATGATTCCATAGTTAGAGGCAATACATCAAGGAAAATAGTTAAGATGTTATATAACGCTGGCGCAAAGGAAGTACATATGAGGATTAGCTCACCGCCGCTGCTTTATCCATGTTATTATGGTATTGATATTGCTACAAAAAAAGAATTTATTGCCAGTTACAGAACACTTGAAGATATAAGAAAATTTTTAAATGTGAACAGTTTGAAATATTTAACGATAGACGGCCTTGTGAAGGCTATAGGAGAACCAAAAGACAAATTCTGCTTTGCATGTTTTAATGGAGAATACCCTGTGGAAATTCCCGAAGATTTAAAAGTGTATGAACAATCCATAGATAGAGAGAAGGAAGTATCATCTAATGTCTGAAAAAAAACAGGCTGGGACTGGCAATGCGAAATGCTCATATAAGGCGGCAGGTGTTGATTTAGGCAAAGCTTCAAAAACTTTAAATTTAATAAAAGCCTCTGTTGCATCAACTTTTTCCAGTGCAGTGTTAAACGATCTATCATCCTTTGCCGGGTTGTTCGAGCTTGATTTAAAAAATTATAAAAATCCGGTTCTTGTTTCTTCTACAGATGGTGTTGGAACAAAAATTATGGTTGCCAAGAAGGCAAACTGCTACAAGTCAATTGGACAAGACCTCGTTGCGATGTGTATTAATGATGTATTGTGCTGTGGTGCAAAACCACTGTTTTTTTTAGATTACATTGCATGCGGCAAGCTTAACCCTGATAAAATCAAGACTGTAGTTGAGTCAATATCCTGCAGCTGCAGATATTGCGACACTGCACTGATAGGCGGTGAAACTGCAGAAATGCCGGATATGTATGGAGAGGATGATATTGACCTTGCCGGGTTTGTGGTTGGTATTGTTGATAAACAAAATATTATAAATTGTGGAATGGTTAATGAAAACGATGTAGTCGTAGGCATATCTTCATCAGGGATACATAGTAATGGCTATTCACTTGTAAGAAAAATAATTGATGGCAAAAATCTGAATTTAAACGAAAAATATGAATGGTCAGAAAATAGAACACTTGCAGATGTACTGCTGACTCCTACAAAATTGTATTATAAAATTATAAATGAAATTATTAACAAAAGAAAAATTAAAGTCCATGGCATTGCCCATATAACAGGCGGTGGATTTTATGAAAACATTAACAGAATAATACCTGATAGCCTGGATGTTGTAATAAAAGACAAAAGCTGGAATGTGCCGGTTATTTTTAAAAATTTACAGGAATTTGGCAATATTAGTAAAAAGGAAATGTACAGAGTTTTTAATATGGGCATTGGAATGGTTATTATTATTTCACCAGATGATTTTGAAGAAATAAAAAGCATTGCATCAATACTAAAGGAAGACATTTACAGAATTGGCGTGGTAACCAATGGAAGCGGAAAGGTTGTAATCAGGCAAACCAGTAAAATAAAGGGAAAAAAATAAAAGTAATAATTAAAGAGGAGCACATATATGGCAAAGAAAAGGATAGCAGTTTTTGTGTCAGGATTCGGATCAAATCTGCAGGCTATTATAGATTATGCCGGCAGCAACGATTTAGATGGTGAGATAGCTTTAGTGTTCAGCAATAAGAGTGATGCGCATGCTTTAGAGAGAGCAAAAAAACATGGAATAAAAACCAAATTTATAGATCCTAAAAAATTTGAAAGTAGAGAACAATTCGACTTAAAAGTAATTGAACTTTTAAAAATGGAAAAAATTGATCTGGTAGTGCTTGCAGGTTACATGTTCCTCTTTACTACTAAATTTATAAATGAATTTAAAGATAAAATATTAAATATTCATCCATCGCTTCTTCCTTCTTTTAAAGGCATACACGGCATAAAAGATGCATATGAGTACGGTGTAAAAGTGACAGGTGTCACCGTGCACTTTGTGGAAGAAGATCTTGACAGCGGTCCTATAGTTTTGCAGGAAGCTGTATCTATTGAACAGGAAGACAGTCTTGAAAGCCTTGAGGAAAAAATTCACAAAGCAGAACACAAAATATACCCAGAGGCGGTAAAGTATTTTTGTGAGGATAGATTAAAAATAGAAGGAAGAAGAGTAAGAGTAGCAAAATAGCATGGCTGGTTAACCGATACGGGTCTTTGTGCTTGGGATAGATAAAATAGCTGGCATTTAGTATTTTGTAAAAAGCCGGTAACCTGCACTGATTACTGTAATGTTAATTAATAAGTTAACAGACAGGTAAATTAGCAAGGTAATATTATAAAAAGATAGAAAGGAGAATTTAGTGGCTGCAAAGGTAAAGAGGACCCTAATAAGCGTTTCCAATAAAGAGGGTATAGTTGAGTTTGCAAATGTTTTGCAAAGTTTAGGCGTAGAAATTATTTCAACTGGCGGAACCTACAAAAAGCTAAAGGAATCAGGGATAGATGTAAAAAAGGTGGAAGAGGTTACTAATTTTCCTGAAATGTTAAACGGAAGAGTGAAAACTCTTCATCCATACATACACGGCGGCATATTAGCTGACCGCAGCAACAGCAGCCACATGAACGAAGTCTCAGAGGCAGGTATAAAATTAATAGATATGGTAATAGTGAATCTGTATCCATTCAAGGAGACTATATCCAGAGAAGATGTAACCATGGAAGAAGCTGTAGAAAATATTGACATTGGCGGGCCTACTATGATTAGAAGTGCTGCTAAAAATTACAGGGGAGTGGCTGTAGTTGTAGATAATGAGGATTACAAGAAAATATCAAAGGAGCTTTTAGATAGCGGCGGCTGTATTAGTGAAGACAGCTTGTTTAGATTAAGCGTCAAAGCTTTTCAGCATACCTGTGAATATGACAGTGTAATTTTTAACTACTTTAAAAATAAAATTAAGGATTTTGAGAGATCAGATATTTCTGTAAGGGATTATTTAAACATAGATTGCGGCAGTTCTGCCGAGGAAAGCGAGAGCATTTTTAAAGAAAGTGATGTTAATTTTAAGGATAGTCTTAAATTAAATTTTAAAAAGATCCAGGACTTAAGGTATGGCGAAAATCCACACCAGAAAGCTGCTTATTATAAATTTGATAGCGCGGGCAAAGGTAGTTTTGTAAAATGCAAACAACTTCAGGGCAAGGAGCTTTCGTACAATAATATTTTAGATGGTGATGCGGCGTTTGGAATTGTTAAGGAATTCAGCACTCCGTGTGTTTCTGTGATAAAACATAGCAATCCCTGTGGAGCTGCAGTTTCAGAGTCAGTTTTAGAAGCTTACAGGAAGGCATATCAGTGTGACCCTGTATCAGCTTTTGGAAGTATTGTTGCCTGTAATGTAAAGTGGACAGCTGAAGCATCAGAGTTTCTCGCAGACAAATATGTAGAGGTTCTGATAGCGCCTGATTTTGAACCTGAGGCGCTTGAAATATTATCTAAAAAACAAAATTTAAGGGTGCTTAAAATAAATTTTGATTTGGAATCCTACATCAACAGGATTAAATCTGAAAGTTTTAGCCCAGACTGTGTATTTAGAAGTGTGGATGGCGGAATGCTGCTGCAGGACCTGGATGAGGGAATAGATAGCATGGAAAATATGAAAGTTGTAACAAATATAGAACCTAATTCCAGCCAGTGGGAAGACATCCTCTTTGGATGGCAGATAGCAAAAAATGTAAAATCTAATGCTATCGTACTGGCAAGCGGGAAAATGACTGTAGGCGTAGGAGCAGGACAGATGAGCAGAATTGATGCAGCTAAAATTGCAGTTGAAAAATCAAACGGCAGGTGCACCGGCTCAGTGTTGGCTTCAGATGCTTTTTTCCCTTTTAAGGATGTTGTAGAGTTTGTGGCCAAGAACAAAATATCAGCTATCGTACAGCCTGGCGGTTCTATAAGGGATGAAGAAGTTATAAAGTGCTGTAATGAAAATAAAATCCCGATGATATTTACAGGGAAAAGACACTTTAAGCACTAATAGAAAATAATTTGCCTGAAGCAAGGAAATTTATACAGCGAAGCAAACTACATTTAGGCAGCCTTGCTTCG
Organism: uncultured Actinomycetota bacterium; assembly: GCA_964392345.1. Taxonomy (GTDB): domain Bacteria; phylum Actinomycetota; class Humimicrobiia; order Humimicrobiales; family Humimicrobiaceae; genus JAUVXY01. The sequence goes on along the minus strand of CAYMPQ010000014.1, from coordinate 12,622 downwards.
CCTCAGGCTTCATCAGGTTTTTTCTCGATAGGATTTTTTTCTAATGTATGTCCTATTACTTCATCTATATTGTTTACAAACACCAGATTTAATCCTCTGGTTATGCTTTGCGGCACTTCTTCAAGGTCTTTTTTATTTTTGGCAGGCAGCACTACTTTTTTAAGCCCGGCTCTTTTAGCTGCCAGAAGTTTTTCTTTTAGTCCTCCAATTGGCAGCACTCTGCCTCGCAATGTTATTTCTCCAGTCATTCCAACATCTCTTAAAACTGGTATTTTGGTAAATGCAGACACCAGTGAAGATGTTATAGCTACTCCTGCTGATGGTCCATCCTTTGGTATGGCACCTGCTGGTACATGTATATGTACATCGGACTTACTAAATAAATTTTCATTTATTTCAAATTCTTTTGCCTTTGAGTGCACATAACTTATTGCAGCTTTTGCAGATTCTTTCATAACATCTCCAAGCTTACCGGTAAGTATCAGCTGTCCATTGCCTTTATAGTAAGTAGATTCAATAAGTATGATGTCTCCTCCAACAGGGGTATATGCAAGACCTGTTGCTACTCCTATTCTGTTTTTGTCTTCTATCTCGCTTGGCTGAACTCTGGATATTCCCAGATAGTATCTAACCTTTTTCGGAGTTATATATTTAGGATGTTTGTTCTTTTCTACTATTTCTCTTGCAATTTTTTTACATACATTTGCTATTTCCCGTTCCAAGTTTCTAACTCCTGCTTCCCGGGTGTATTCTTCAATTATCAACAGGATAGCATCTCTGCTAAATTTTACTCCATATTTTTCAATTCCCTGTTCTTTTAGCTGCTTGGGTACCAGAAATTTTTCAGCAATATGGGTCTTTTCTTCTGTGCTGTAACCCGGTAGCTCTAATGTCTCCATCCTGTCTATGAGAGCAGGGTGTATGGTGTCCAAAATGTTGGCTGTAGTTATAAACATAACGTTAGACAGGTCAAGCGGTACTTCAAGGTAGTGGTCCCGAAATGAGTTATTTTGTTCGGGATCCAATACTTCCAGTAAAGCTGATGAAGGGTCACCCCTAAAATCTGCTCCAACCTTATCAATTTCATCCAGCATGAATACAGGATTCTTTGTTCCTGCCTGTGTAAGCCCTTGCACAATTCTACCCGGAAGTGCTCCTACATATGTTCTTCTATGCCCTCTAATTTCAGCTTCGTCTCTTATACCACCAATAGACATTCTTATGAATTTTCTGCCAAGTGACTTTGCTATGGATTGTCCAAGAGATGTTTTGCCTACACCGGGAGGGCCAACAAAACAGAGAATAGGCCCCTTTGTTGATTTTCCCTTTAACTTTTTTACAGCAAGGTAGTCAAGTATATGTTCTTTAACTTTATCCAGGTCGTAATGGTCGTTATCCAGTGTCTTTTTTGCCTTTTTCAAGTCAAGCATGTCTTTTGTGCTTTCTGACCATGGGACTTCAAGCATGCAATCTATATATGTCCTGATATAAGAATGCTCCGGAGACATACTTGGAATATCTTCCAGCCTTTTTATTTCTTTTTTTACTTTTTCTTCTGCTTCCTTCGGAAGTTTTTTCTTTTGAAGTTTTTTTTCTAATTCCTGTGTCAGTGCAATAGATTCGTCAGATTCTCCAAGCTCTTTTTTAATTGTTCTGAGCTGCTGGCGAAGATAATATTCTCTCTGAGTTTTACCGACTTCCTTTTGCACCTTATCTCTTATTTGTGATTGAACTTCAAATTTTCTTAATTCTTCTCCTAAATATTCTGTTAGTTTTTTAAGTCTTTTTTTCAAATCAGCTTCTTCAAGAATTTTTTGTTTTTGATGTATGTTTGATAAGAGATATGACGCAAATAAATCTGCCTGAACATCAGGCCTGGAAATACTTGTGGCTGCAACTACGAATGCAGTTGGCAGCGGTATTCCGAGCTGAATAAATTTTTCAACCTGCATTCTAATAGTAGTATCTAAATTTTCTATTTCTTCATCTTCTTCATAAGGTTTTTCTTCCAATACTTCAGTAAAAACCCTGAAGTATGGCTCAGTTTGGGTAAAATATTTTACTTTAACTCTGGAAATGCCCTCAACTATACATTTTATTTCATTGGATGATACGGTTACCACTTGTTTTAAAGCGCATGCTGTGCCAACGTCATACAAATCATCTTTTTTTATATGTTCTTTATCTTTTTCTTTCTGAGCTACAACTACTATAATCTGGTGTTCTTTCGATGCACTCTTAATGGCTCCAAGCGATACCTTCCTTCCAACTGCAAGCGGTGTGGCTAAGTGTGGGAACACAACACTATTCTTTAGTGCAAGCAGTGGGAGTTCTTGCGGTATTTTCAATTTGTTTTCATTTTCATTAGCAATTTTTTCTTCAGCCATATTATGTTTCAACTCCTGTTTTTATATAATTACCTGTATAGTACATCCTAATATACTATATCCTAACGTTTCAATTATAACAATAATTTTCTAAAGATGTCAAAATAATTTTCTAAACTTGCAAAAAATATTTTTCACTTTATATGAAAATAATTTTAGTATTGCAACATTTTTATAATTAAAGTTGAGGGAGGCTTATATTTTTACTGTATTTATAGATTATCCTTTTGTATAATGTAAAACCTATGTTGCTAATGAAAAAGGAGGTTTTTTGTGAAGACTGATTTGGAATGCGTACCCTGTATTATAAAGCAGTGTATAAATACTTTGAACTTAATTAAATGTAGCGAAAGCATAAAGAGAAAGGCAGTAAAGGGACTTTTAAATGATTTAGAGAAAATAGATTACGATCTTCCTCCAGCGCATAACTCTGATATTGCTTATATTGCGAGCAGAAAATTTACAGGTGTAAAAGATCCTTATTGTAAACTGAAAGAAGAAAGCAATAAAGCAGCCTTAGAAATTTACCCAAGATTGAAAGAAATTGTTGCAAAGTCACCTGACAGGTTATACGCAGGCATAAAAATTGCTGTAGAGGGCAATATAATTGATTTAGGAATAAATAAAGGCGGCAGCAGTTCACTTAATTTTGAAAAAATTATTGGTGATATAAAAAACATGCCTTTTGCAGCAGATGATTATTCCAAGTTTAAAAAATCGCTTAGTGAGGCAAAAAATATTTTATATATAAGCGATAATGCAGGAGAATTAGTTTTTGACAGAGTTTTTATAAAGGAATTAATAAAGCAGCACAAAAATGTAGTTTTATCTGTAAAGTCCGGCCCCATAATAAATGATGCCACACGAAAAGATGCAGAAGAAGTTGGCCTGGACAGTTTGGTTAAAGTTGTAGAAACAGGAAATGACAGGATTGGAGTTAATTTTAATTATGCGTCGGATGAATTTTTAGAAGAGTTCAGAAAAGCAGATCTTATAATCAGCAAGGGGCAGGGCAATTTTGAAACGCTTGATGATGTAGATGCAAATATCTTCTTTATACTAAAAGCAAAATGCGAAAAAATAGCCAGAGAGCTTGGGGTAAATTATCTTGATGTTGTCATGGTAAAAAGAGATCTCAGATGGGGAAGCAAGAAAGTCTAAAAACCTAAGTTTTTTAATTTTTTTTCGTCAAGTCCAAAATAATGGCCTATTTCATGCAGCACCACTCTTTTTATATTTTTTTCAATTGCTTCTCTGCTATGGCTTACTGCTTCAATAGATTTTTTGTATATTGTAATTTTGTCTGGCATAACTCTTCTCTTCCCAGCCTGTTTTGTAAGCGGAAGTCCCTGGTAAAGCCCCAGCGTAAGTTTATTATTGTCAGCCCTATTTTTACTTTTTATATAATACCTGGTATCTTCTTCTTCAACAATGATATCTATATTTTTAAGCTTCTTTTTAAACTTAGCCGGTAAGCTTTCAATAGTTTTTATAATAATTTCTTCAAATTCTTTCTTTTCCATTTCTTAGCTGTGTGTTTATTAATTAAAACAGAGTTTTTGCCTCACATATTTAATTGATATCTTGGTTTTATGACATAAATTATTATATCTTATTTTGCATTTAATTTTCATAGATTTTAATTTTAAATTTTTGTAGGTTTTAGGCGAGAAAGATTTATTTAAATATGTTGTGGCTGCAAAATATTTTTATTTGTAATGATTGAAATAGTAATTTATTATAAACGTAGGAAGGGCTGCATGTATATTTGTCAGCTAAAGCAGCCGAAAAACCAAATACAGCAGTAATTTTTATATAAAATAATTAATTTGAGGAGGAGAACTTAATTGTCTGTTATAAGACAGGATTTATCGACAAGGGATTGGACAATATTTGCTACTGAGAGGGCTAAAAGACCAAAATATAAATGTGATGTAGTGGGAAAAGAACAAGTCAAAGATGAATATGTGGAAAGTTGCCCATTTTGTAAAGGGAATGAGGACATGACACCGAAGGAAATCTTTAGCATTAAGGAAGGAGATGACTGGAAAGTAAGGGTAGTGCCTAACAAGTACCCTGCTCTGAGAGAGAAGGAAGCGTCCAGCGGTGCAATAGACAGGCATATTGAGGGCGGGTATCTTTATATGGATGGAGTTGGAAGACATGAAGTAATAATTGAATCTCCGAAACATAATGATAACCTGGCAACTGTAAAGCTAGAGCAAGCTGAAAAAGTAGTGCTGACATACAGACAGAGATTTGTAGAACTAAGCAAAGATGAGAACTGCCAGCTAATAGTTATTTTTAAGAACCACGGAATGGGTGCAGGAACATCGCTTGAGCATCCGCACTCACAGATTATTGCTACTCCTTTTGTACCATGCTACATTAGGAATAAATTATTGGAATCACAGATATATTTTGATGATTTTGGCAGATGTGTGTTCTGTGATATAATTCAATATGAAATAATAGGTAAAAAAAGAATTATCTGTGAAAATGAAGATTTTATTGCTTTTGCTCCATATGCTTCTACTGTTCCGTACAATGTTAAGATTTTACCCAGGAAACATGAGTCTTGTTTTGGCTCTATTTCGGAAAAAGGTGCCAGGAGCCTTGCTTCTATTTTAAGAACAATTCTGCATAAATTATACTATTTATTGGATAATCCGGAGTATAATTATGTAATTGAGAGTTCACCAATTGATAAATCTGGTGGAAGGAACTATCACTGGAATCTTAATATATTGCCAAGGCTTGTCACACGGGCAGGATTTGAAATTGGGTCCGGCATAAACATAAATACTATTTTACCTGAAGATTGCGCAAAGTCTCTCAGGGAACTAAAATAGTATCATAGTCTTAACATCAGGGGGTGAGGTTAAGATTTGAAAAAAATTGCAATAATTTCAACAAGGTTAGCCGGAATTGATGGCGTCTCAATTGAAGCAGATAAGTGGGCAAAGACCTACAATGCTTTAAATCTGGAACCAGTTTTTATAGCAGGAAAATTCGAAAAGGCAAGTAGCGGCTATTCTTGTATAATAGAAGAGATGGATTATCATCATCCCGAGATTGAAAGAATAAAATCACTGGCCTTCAGCAGGGGGGGAAATACAGGAAAAAGAGACAGGCTTAAATTAAGGGAAAGTATAAATACTGCTAAAAATATAATCAAGAAAAAACTTACGCATGCGTTTGATGAAAATAATATCAAGTATCTTAGCATCGAAAATGCTCTGTCAATTCCGCTTAATATACCACTTGGAATTGCTCTCAGCGAAATAATTTTAGAGAGAAAAGTAAAAGCTATAACACGCCACCATGATTTTTATTGGGAAAGGAAAGAATTTTTAGAAAACTGCATCCAGGGTATATTGGATGAGTATTTCCCACCAGATATTGAAAGATTGGAACATGTAGTTATAAATACTATTGCCAAAAAGTCGCTGTATTTTAAAAAGGGGATAAAAGCACACTATATACCCAATGTATTTGATTTTAAGAGCCTGGACAGCTGCAGCAAAAACTACGAGAATTTGAGGAACAGCTTAAATATAGGAGAAAGTGACTATCTATTTCTTCAGCCAACGCGAATAATTCAGAGAAAAAAAATTGAAAGAAGCATTGAACTGATAGAAAAGCTATCAAAAAAAATTAAGGGGAAGATTTATTTATTTATAACTGGAAAGGTGGAAAATGATGAGATAAATTATTTTTACAAGATAAAAAAATTATCTGAAGAAAAAAAAATAAATCTGATTTTAAGCAACGGCCATGCTGTTGGCGGAGATGATTTTTTGGTAGCGGATATATTTAAGTTGTATAATATTTATGATGCGTACAGGTCCTGTGATATGGTTACTTTTCCAAGTGATGTTGAGGGTTTTGGGGATCCGGTAATAGAAGCTTGTGCTTTTAAAAAGCCACTCTTTGTAAATAATTATCCTGTTTTGGCAGATATGTTGGAAAAAGGATTTAACTTTATTGTTATAAATAAAAAAGTAGATGGCGACTGTGTAGAGAGGGTACACAATATACTTACAGATTATGAGTACAGGTCAAAGATAGTAGAGAAAAATTATGAAATAGCAAAAAAATTTTATTCGATGGAATCTCTGGTGGAAAGATTAAGAGAGGTCTTATCCAGCACATGACAGGTGTTTGTGAGGGGAGGATAAATATTTGTAGTATGAGAGGAGGGCATATGAGTTACTTAAGAACATGGTATCAAAACAATACTTTTCACTACAAGCAATTTGGTATACAAGAATTAATTAAAATAAAAAAGAAAAAAAATACAAAGATAAGTTTATGCTTTCCAACTTTGAATGAAGAGCAAACCATTGGGAAAATATTAAAAGTTGTAGGAAGAGAATTGTATGGTCCGGGACTTGTAGATGAAGTAGTAGCTATTGATTCCAGCTCTTCTGATGATACTGTGAAAATAGTTAAATCTATGGGATTTAAGGTTTACAAGCATAAAAATATATTACCAAAATACGGATCATACAGAGGAAAGGGAGACGCACTCTGGAAAAGTTTATTTATTTTAAATGGAGATATTATCGCCTGGTGTGATTCGGACATAAAGAATTTTCATTCAGGATTTATTTACGGAATTTTAGCCCCCCTCCTCATAGAAGAAGATATATTTTTCGTAAAAGCATTTTACTGTTTCTGTTAACCTAAAACTGGACATTATTTCATTTGAAAACTGTACAGCTCTCTAATAACATACCCATATAATTAATAAGTTATATGGGAAGGACAGAAGGAGTGATAAACTTGACAGAAAAACAAAAGATAATAATAGCAGCAATACTTGAAGGTAAGACAAAAAGTCAGATTTCAAGAGAGGTTAAAATATCAAGAACTACAGTAGCTAAATATATTAAGGACTATGAACAGGCTAAGTCAAAACTAGCAGTTAACGATGATATAAAAATAAAGGAAGAGATAGTTTCACCACCCAGATATGACATCTCTAACAGAGCAAAAGTAAAACTAACCGATGAAATAGTAGAGCAAATACAACTTTATCTAAAAGAGAATGAAGAAAAAAGAGCAACCGGCAGATCGAAGCAGCAGAAAAAGAAGATTGATATCCTGGAAGCTCTAAAAGATGAGAGTTACGATATAGGTTATACCACCGTATGTAATGCGGTAAGGGAATTAGAAAGAAAGAAACGGGAAGCTTTCATAAAGCAGGAGTATAGTTGGGGAGACTCATCTGAGTTTGACTGGGGCGAAGTTAAGCTATTTATTGCCGGAAAGTTAAGAGTAATTCAAATGGGAGCATTTGTAACCTGCAAGGGTAATTACCGATACGGCAATCTCTACTACAGTCAGAAAATGGAAAACTTCCTTCACTTGCATACCGAATTTTTTGCCCATGTTGGTGGAGTATACAGGGAGACAGTCTATGACAACCTTCGCACGGCTGTAGCTAAATTTGTAGGCAGAAACATCAAAAAACCAACAGAAGACCTCCTAAAGCTATCTGTGTACTACGGCTTTAGATTTAGATTATGCAACGTCGGCCAGGCTCATGAGAAGGGGCACATAGAGAGAAGTGTAGAATATATAAGAAGAAGGGTTTTCTCTAAAAGAGACAAGTTCTCATCGCTTGAGGAGGCAAGAAAGTATTTAGGTCAGGAACTAGAAAAACTAAACCTAAGAGGTCAGGTTCTTGAGAACGGCAGATCCGCAACAAGCATGCTGTCTGAAGAAAAAGGTTACCTACTGCCACTTCCTCCAAAATATGACAGCGCCAGAGTCTGTGAGCGAAGGGTTAACAAATATTCTGTTATTGAAATAGACAGCTGTTTTTATTCTGTTCCTGATGCATACGTGGGAGAATTTGTGTTTGTAAAGATTTATGTGGAAAATATATTAATCTTTTACAAGGACGGCAGAATAGCAGAACACAAAAGAAAATACGGTCATTTTGAGTGGAGCATAGAGATCGATCACTTCAGGCAGACATTTCTAAAAAAACCTGGTGCGCTTGCAAATAGTTTGGCCCTTTTGCAAGCAGCTCCAGAGCTTAAAAAAATATACAATAATTATTATATAGGATATGAAAAAGATTTTATAGGACTACTTGAGGTAATTGCTGTCCAGGGTCTGGATAAGGTAAGACAAGCTATAGACAAACTGGAGACCATCTGCCCTGGCAGTATAAATACCGATAAGATCAAAATGATTGTAGAAAGAAATGACACCGTGCTATTAAACAACAAAGACGGCCGCATAGAGGCTTATTCAAGACAGATACTTGCAAGTTATGCCTCTGTCTTTGGCCTTTCAAAATGTGAGGAGGCAAACATAATATGATAAAGGATAAAATATATAATGAGATAATCGGGTACACAAAAGAGATAAGGATGCCCGCAACAGCTGCATGTTTTGAGGATGAAATACGGGAGGCAGAGGTAAAAAACAAATCATATGCAGATTTTCTTCACGGTGTCCTGCAAAAAGAATATGACTTAAGAAAAGACAACGGCAAGAAAAACAGGATAAGAGCGGCAGGCTTTCCTGTAAAGAAATATTTGGAGGACCTAAAAATCGAAGAACTGCCAAAAGATGGGGCAGCCAAACTTGCTATATTTAAAAGCCTTGATTTTATCAAAGAAGGCAAAAATATAATTTTATCTGGCTCAACCGGAACCGGAAAGTCCCATATTGCGACAGGTCTTGGCATAAAAGCTGCCATGGCCGGCTACAAAGTATTATTTGCCAGCATACCGCTTCTTATCAATCAGCTAAAGGAGGCTAGAGGTCAAAGTATGCTTAGATCATATGAGCTAAGATTTGAAAAGTATGATCTGGTTATAGCTGACGAGCTAGGCTACATTTCTTTTGACAGACAGGCTTCTGAACTTTTGTTTACCCACCTATCCCTTAGGGCAGGAAGAAAATCAACTATTATTACAACTAACCTTTCCTTTGACAGATGGGAGGAGATATTTGTTGATCCTGTAATTACTGCAGCTATGACCGATAGATTAACTCATAAATCTTATATTGTGGATATGACCGGGCCTTCATACAGGCTAAAAGAGACCAAGGAGTGGTTAAAGGGCCAAAATATTGACAGAAGGGATTAAATGACCAAAATACAACAGAAGGAATTTCAATGATCCTCTATGGTCGATTTAGAGCCACGACAATTGGGTATTAAGAAATGTATATTAATTAATAATTAAAGAAGAAAGGAGAAAATATGGATTAGATAACATTAATTTTTTTTGCAGTAAACTGCACAGTTTTCGATTGAAATTTTGTACAATTTTGGATTGTAAAATACATTTACAAGAGACCTCTTAAAATTGGCGGCTCTTACATAAAAGGTGAGGGTGGAAGGGTAACAAATATATTGGTTAGACCAATGCTGAATATGTTTTATCCAGAGTTGGGTAAGTTGCACCAACCCATTTCGGGTGAATATGCCGGAAGAAGAGAAGTGTTTGAGCAAATTCCATTTTTTACAGGGTATGGTGTTGAAATAGGAATGTTAATTGAAATATATGAAAGATTCGGGATTGGTAAGATAGCGCAGGTTAATGTGAAGAGAAGGATTCATAGGAATCATTCGCTTTCAGATTTGTCTAATATGTCATTTGGCATATTACAGGCTATACTTAAAAAATTAGAATATTATAACAAACTTTGCCTTAATACTGAGTTAAATAATATATATAATAAGGTAGAAAATAGAGGAATGGAGTACACTATAACTCCAACAAAGCTGGAAGAATATGAAAGGCCTCCCGTGCTTGAGATAGAGGAGTATATGCGGAGGAAAAAGAAAACATTGGTTTTACAAGATAGAAAGCAGGGGATTGATGCAATACAAGCTGTTTAAGGATTACAGGGATGATATAAAGAAGCAACTGGAGGATTTAAAGGTAATATACACAGATTTAGATGGAACTTTGCTAAATCATGAAGGGTGTCTGCTTAAGGATGAAGATGGTAAATATTATTTGGAAGCTGTTAAACAATTAGAAAAAATAGCTAAAAAGAATATAGACGTTGTTTTAGTCTCCGGGAGGAATAAAACACAGCTCAGGTTTAACGCGCAGATTGTTGGTGCTAAAAATTATATAGCAGAGCTTGGATGCGAATTAGTCCATGATTTAGGCAGAAGAGCCTACACTACATTTGACAAGAAAAAAGTCAGCTATGACATAACATATGGAGGTAAAGACTTACTAGATATAATAAAAATGCTTAAAGAAAAATTTCCAGGTGAAATAGACAGCGATATAAAATGGAGTAAATACAGATCCAGTACTGCGCTATTTTTTGGAGATATAGACCTGAAGTTAGCTAACAGATTATTGAAAGAGAAAGGATACAGGGGGCTGCACCTGGTAGATAATGGGTTTTCGTCATTAGTTAGATTAAATTTAGATGTTGATAAATTGCACATTTATAATTTGATACCATCTGGGGTAAGCAAGTCCAGCGGAATAAAATTGGATAAAAAGCTTAGAAAGTTTAACACTGAAAATTGTATTGCTCTGGGAGATTCAGCAGAAGATTTAAAGATGGCTGGCGAGGTTTTGTTCTTTTTTCTTATGCGAAATGGTTTGAAGCATGAAGAAAAAATTCTCAGCGAGCTGCATAATTATGACAATGTATATGTCACTGAAGGCAATATGAATAAAGGCTGGGCAGAGGTTATGGAGCATCTGGTTAATTAAATATTGTTTTTTACTTAAATTTGCTTAAAAAATGTTACTTTTGGAGACAATATTCCAGTAACGGATAAAAAGATAGCAGTGTTGTATCTATCTTAAAAATTTTTAGCAGCCGGGGGAAAATGGCAGAATACAATGAAGAGCTATTGGAAGAGCATGTAATAAAGCTAATAAATAAAATTAAAAAAGTTGATATAGTGGTAGGGATACCAAGCTTTAACAATGCTGGTACTATTTTTAATGTAATTAAAAATTTTAACAAGGGATTAAAAAAATATTACCCTGATTTTAAGTGTCTTATTGTTAATTCTGATGGCGGCTCCAAAGACAAGACAGTTGAGCTGGCTAAAGAGTGCTGGACTCCCGAAGGTATAGAGAAAGTAATCACTCATTATAATGGACCTCCGGGCAAAGGGAGTGCCTTCAGGACTATTTTTGAAATAGCAAGAAGACTGAATGCTAAAGTTTGCGTGGTTTCTGATGCTGACACAAGAAGCATCACACCACAGTGGGCGCATGCGCTTGTTGAACCTGTGCTTTACCGGGGCTATGGCTATGTAACTCCTTACTACAGCAGGGATAAACATGATGGCACTATAACCAATGCACTTGTTTATCCAATGACCAGAGCTTTATATGGACTAAAAATTCGCCAACCTATCGGCGGAGATTTTGCATTTTCAAATGGTTTTCTTCAGATTGTTACACGTAAGGAATACTGGGAGAGGTATCCGTATATTTCTAAATTTGGAGTGGATATCTGGATGACCACAACAGCAATAAATGATGGATTCAGGGTATGCCAAACTGTTTTAGGGACAAAAGTCCATGACACAAAAGACCCTGGCAAGGATTTGTCTTCAATGTTTATACAAGTAGTAGGCACAATGTTTGGCCTCATGAGAAAGTATGGGTATAGGTGGAGAAATGTTGGGAGAAGCATACAGGGGACAACAATAGGCGACTTTAAGTTTTTTGAAGTTGAAAAAATAAGTGTTAATTTTGATGAATTGATGAAGAAATTTTATGAAGGATATGAAAAATATAAAAATGTGTGGAGAACTATATTTGACAGGGAAACCTGTATCGAACTTGATGAAAAAGTTTTAATGTCTCTGCCAAAAGAAAAATTAGTTATTTCCATTGACCTCTGGGCAAAGATTGTATATGAATTTGCCTGTGCTTATAATTTTGTTAAAACAGATGAGAGAGAGCTCATTTTAGAATCAATGCTCCCGCTGTACTTTGTTAGAACTGCTTCGTTCATCAGAGAGGCCGAACTGTTTAGCGATGAGATAGCAGATGCGGTTGTAGAGGGCAATGCCGGAGTTTTTGAAAGGCTGAAGGGATATTTAATAAATAGGTGGGATTATCATAAAAATAGAGGTGTAGAAATAAGCATTAAAAATAAAATTAATTGAATTATTTTAATAATGTCTGTCTTACTGGTAGCGCATAGGGGACTTGAACCCCTGTTTTAGCCTTGAGAGGGCTATGTCCTAGGCCACTAGACGAATGCGC